>SKHS01000253.1 GCA_007116835.1 Halomonas sp. | reverse complement strand
GCTTGAGAATTGACAGTATTTGGCTGTCAGAAAAACGTGATTTTTTCATGCAGAATCTCCCTGTGTTTAGCTTACGGAAAATTCTACTTTTGAGCACCCTGGTTTTTCGGGGGGATTACCGCATGTTCTCGTAAGCAACATAGCTCTCTTATTTCCAGCGCTATGTTCAGACAAACTCGTTTCGTGCTCTGTGAGGCCATCCATGGACATTCGCAATAAAGCTAACCGTATTCGGCTATTAAGCTTCTCTACCCCTCAAATGCGCGCGTTCCACTTTTCTTGGTTCGCGTTTCATATCTGCTTTTTTGGCTGGTTTGGTATCGCGCCTCTTATGGCGGTCGTTCGTGAAGACCTGTCACTTACCCAAACACAGATCGGCAATACCATTATCGCTTCTGTGGCCATCACTGTTGTTGTCCGCCTGCTAATCGGCGTATTGTGTGACCGCATTGGGCCACGTAAAACCTATACTTTCTTATTAACACTCGGCTCTATACCGGTCATCGGTATTGCATTTGCCAACAGTTTTGAAACATTTCTGTTAGCACGTTTGGCCATTGGCGCTATCGGCGCATCGTTTGTTATCACCCAATATCACACCACAATGATGTTCGCTCCTAATGTGGTGGGTACGGCCAACGCTACCAGCGCAGGCTGGGGCAATTTAGGCGGTGGCACCACGCAAATCTTGATGCCGCTGATCTTCTCAGGCCTGCTAATGCTTGGGGTGAGTGAAACCCTAGGCTGGCGGTTAGCCATGGTGGTGCCTGGCGTGGTGCTGTTTTTCACGGGGATTGGTTATTGGTTTTTCACTCAAGATGCGCCCGATGGTAACTTTAGTGAGCTACGTGCCCGCGGTGAGCTGCCCGAAGCCACCGGTGAAAATAGCGCAACCCAAAGCTTTCTAGCAGCCGCAAAAGACATTCGTGTATGGGCGTTATTTGTGGTGTATGGACTCTGTTTTGGGGTCGAGCTAACCATCAATAATATCGCCGCGATTTACTTCTTCGACAAGTTTGATTTAACCCTGGCAACCGCCGGTTTAATTGCAGGCTTATTTGGCCTCATGAACATTTTCGCTCGCACCCTTGGCGGCGTCTTTTCAGACTTATTCGCCAAACAAGGCGGTTTAAAGGGGCGTGTTCGCTGGCTATTTATTGCATTAATCTGTGAAGGTATTGCCTTAATCGCCTTCTCACAAATGCATGTTTTAAGCTTGGCAATTGGCATTATGCTGGTGTTTAGTCTGTTTGTGCAGATGGCTGAAGGTGCCACCTACGGCGTCGTACCGTTTATCAATAAAAAGGCCCTAGGCGCTGTGGCGGGCATTGTTGGTGCAGGTGGCAATGTGGGTGCCGTCTCTGCGGCCTTCCTGTTCCGCAATGAAAGCCTAAGCTACCAACAAGGGCTCTTTTATCTTGGCATTACCGTGTTAGTGCTCGCATCTTGTGTGTTGTTAGTTCGTTTTAGTGATGCAACAGAAGCAGAAGAAGCAGCTGCCTACCGGGATGCTGTCGGCGACGACACAGGCGCAGGCGCGCTCTCGTTACGTTAATTTTCATGATCCCTCTGTATGCTGTTCACGCTGCAGAGGGGCTTTTATATCTGGCGGGGAGTTAAAGGAAACCATTATGTCTTCAGCTCAACAGCTACTCTTAACCGCCCTTCATTGTGACATCGACAACCTGGATCACTTAGCCACTACCTCAGAAATTGTCGGTGATATTAGCCGTTTTATTCATGTGCTCCAACGAGAGCGCGGGGCATCCACCATCTACCTTGCCTCTAAGGGTAAGCGGTTTAACACCCAACGAAAAGAGTACCTGCAGCATAGTCAGGAAGCCGAAACCGTTATGCGTCAGCGCCTAGAAGCGCTTGCCGAAGAGGCTCGGCCACAGGCAGCGGCCCGTTTACTCAGGCGCATCGCCTCGCTGTGGCTGGCCCTTGATGACCTAGCCACCCTACGGCAGGCGATTGATGCCTTTGCGATCTCCCCTGACGCAGCCACTCAAGCGTTTAATCATTTAATCAGCGGCTTGCTAGCCATTGTGTTTGAAGCGGCAGACACCTCCGCAGACCCAGACATCACACGTACACTAGTGGCTATTTTTCACCTTATGCAAGGCAAAGAGCTAGCTGGGCAAGAGCGTGCCTGCGGCGCATTCGGCTTCACTCACGGTCATTTCGACGAAGCCCATCGCGAACTGCTGAACAGGTTAGTACGCGACCAACAGCGCTGCTTCGATACCTTTGTTGAGTTCGCCTCTTCCGAGGCTCAACATGCCTGGCAACAGCTCCTATCACAAAGGGCGCTCGCTGGGATTAACCAACTTCGTGATATTGCCTGCCAACATGCTTGCCAACACGCTTATCAGGACATGCGTGCAGACAGCGCGCTTGGCGAGACATGGTATGAACTAACCACCTTACGTATTGATAATATCAAGGCCATTGAAGATACCCTCAACACGCAATTAACGGCGTTGTGTCATCGCAAAATTGCTCATGTTCGCGAAGCGTTAGAGCAAGCTAAAGTAACCCCTAACTCATCAACGTTAGCCCCCTGCGAACAACTGATAGCTTTAAGCGACAGCCAGCCATTAGGTGACCTAACGGCCAGCGCTTTAACATCCCCACTAGGACGCTCACTGATTGAGCTTGCCCACGCCCAGTCGAGCCACCTTCAAGGCCTTAGTGATGAGCTGGAAAATACCCGCAAAGCACTGCGTGAACGTAAGCTGATTGAACGTGCTAAAGGGCTTATCATGGCGTACCAGAGCATGACCGAAGAAGAGGCCTACCGATTTTTGCGTAAGACATCGATGGATCAAAGTAAAAGCATGGCCGATATGGCGCAATCGATACTCGACCTCTCAGTGATGCTTAAACACAAAGAGCATAGGCAAACGCGCTAGGGGGCTGTTGCCCGCCTACGAACCTTGACTTTCCCTCTTCTCGCCCACATAACACTGGGATACCTAGCGCGCTAATAATTTTAGCCTGCCATTCGTTTTTCTATTTAGGTGTCCCATGAGCCAACTCGCCAATACTGCTATTTCCGTACTGGACTTAGCACCGATTCGCCAAGGCGGTAGCGCTGCCGAAACATTTCGCAATAGTGTGTCTCTCGCGCAGAAGGCAGAACAGCTTGGCTACACCCGTTACTGGCTGGCGGAACACCACAACATTGCCGGCATCGCCAGCGCAGCAACGGCGGTCTTGATTGGCCACGTGGCAGGGCAAACGTCCACTATCCGCGTGGGCAGCGGTGGCATCATGCTGCCCAACCATCCGCCACTGGTGATTGCCGAGCAGTTTGGCACCTTAGAAACGCTCTACCCTGGCCGGATTGATTTAGGACTTGGCCGTGCGCCCGGCTCAGACGGTGCCACCATGCAGGCCATGCGCCGTAACGCTCAGGCGGGCGTCGATGACTTTCCACAGCTGCTGAATGAGCTGCGCAGCTACTTAGCAGATGCTGATCCACAGCAACGCGTCAAAGCCGTTCCTGGGCAAGGCACCCACGTGCCTATCTGGTTACTCGGCTCTAGCGGGTATAGTGCGCAGCTAGCCGCTAAGCTTGGGCTCCCCTTTGCCTTTGCGGCTCAGTTTGCGCCTGGCTACTTATTTGACGCGCTGCGACTGTATCGTGATAATTTCCGTCCATCGGAGCATTTAGCCAACCCCCACGCCATGGTCGGCCTACCGGTGATCGCCGCAGAGAGCGATGCCATGGCCCACTACTTGGCAACGACCTCTCAACAGAAATTTCTGAGCCTTATTCGCGGTAAGCCGACTCAATCACAGCCACCGGTTGAGCAAATGGACTGGACACCCATGGAGCGCTCTCAGGTGAGCCAATTTCTAGGTGCCGCTATTATTGGCGGACCCGCTACAGTCAAAGCGGAACTAGAGGCGTTTCAAGCACGCACTGGCGCTGATGAACTAATGATTAATAGCGATTTTTATGACCATGCCGACCGCTTGCGTAGTTATGAAATTGTCGCAGACGTTGCTCGATCACCGCTTAACTAAAACGCTCACTACGATGACTTATAGCCGATGACCCCACTGCGCTTTACGCCCATGACCGACGATGACTTTGCGGCTTTCTGGCCACATTTTCAATCGATTGTCATGGCACAAGAAACCTATGCGATTGACCCTGAGATCACCTTTAAAACGGCATATACATTGTGGTGCGAGCAGCCCAAGGCATCATTTGCAGTAAAAGATGATCAGGGCGAGTTACTAGGCACTTACTATTTAAAAGCTAACGCCGCCGGCCCTGGCCAGCATGTTTGTAACTGCGGCTACATGGTCTCGCCTGCCGCCAGGGGGAAAGGTGTTGCCCGCCAGATGTGCGAACATTCGCAGCATATCGCGCGCCAGTATGGCTTTGAAGCGATGCAATTTAACGCGGTGGTGGCTACCAACCACGTAGCCGTCAGCCTGTGGCAACGGCTAGGCTTTGCGATTGTCGGCACCATTCCTAACGCCTACCGGCACGCAACCCATGGTTTAGTTAATAGCTATGTGATGTATAAAGCGCTTTAATGGCCGCCTGTCCGGGGCGTCGTTGGACTATCACGGGCGTCGACAAATAAAGCGGCTTCAGGTTATTTAAGGCAGCGTTGTAGAAGCTCTTCAGCAGCAGCGCTGCCTAATTCGGTTAAGTGGGCAATATTTCGCTCAGGGATTTGTTCCGTATCACCATAGAAATCAATGGCTTTTTCGACGCTTGCCTCGCGCAGTAGATGAACCATCGCGTAGGGCGAGCGGTTGGTGTAATTAGCCGCGTCCCCAGGCTCAGCATCAGCAAAGCAGTAATCAGGGTGGAAAGTTGCTAGCTGATAAACACCTTCATACCCTAGGTCTGCCAACAGGCTTTCGGCCAGTTCGACATAATCCAGGTAGTGGTCGAAGCTTTTAAACAGCGTAGGAAATACCAGCAGCGTGGTTTCCGTTTCTGGGTGCTCGTTCAACCACTCCACTTCGGCTATTAGTTCTTCCAATGCCACGTCGATTTTTTTCGAGCGCACCACCTCAATCCGAACCTTACCACCGTCAAGCTCGCGCTTAGCAAACGGGCATATATTGTGCTCGACAATAAAGCTGCGTACCCATGCCTCTGTCTGTTCCGCTACTTGCTTATCTGCCTCTTGCATCGTGCCTGCTACCTTACATGAAAGTGGCTTCCACCACGGTAGGAACTGTCCGCGTATCGGTAATAAACAGTGTACCTGCAAGTATCAGTAAATGCTTTAGGCATGGGCCTGGTAGCGCGCTAACGCTACCTCATAAGACTTATGAATATGATCATCCATTAGCGCGCGTGCCGCTTTGCCATCTCGGTGTAGCGCCAGCTCAACCAGTTGGTGGTGTTGTTCATCCAACTCTTGGCGAATGGAAGGCATTTTGGGCCCCAAACGACGATAGCGATCAAACTGGTCGTGAAGCTGTTCAATAAAGCGCAGCAACCACACCGATCCACACGGCGCGACCAGCGTACGATGAAACTGGGTATGCAGTCGTTCCCACTCCTCTCCTTTATCGAGCGATACATCCGCTCGCTTTAAGCGATGTGCCGCCGCTAACAGGTCGGCTTCCCACACCGCATCGCCGTGGACAATCGCTCGCTCAAGGGCCATGCCTTCAAGCTCTGTACGCAGCCTGGCAATATCGTCCAGCTCTTCCCGAGATAGCTTTGGCACCCTAAAGCCGCGTTGATTTTCTTGGATTAACAACCCATAGGCCGCCAGCTTATTTAACGCTTCACGCAGCGGACTTAACCCTACTTGGTAGTGCTCTTTCAGGGCATTAATCGCCAGTTTTTCTCCGGCAGCAAAACGACCACCGACCAAATCCCTACGCAGTGCATCGTAAATAGGGCTAGAGGCTGTACCAGCGGAAAGGGGGATGTGTTTGTTCATTCCGTGATCCTTTTGCGTATCTTCGCGAACGCGTCTGTTAACGGAGATTCTATGGCTAGGTGTTGACGCCTTACAACAGGCTCACCTATATTCTATTTTAGACAAAATAATCGATTTTTTACCATACAAACGATAAATAGGCAGACCTTATGCTTTTGATCGCAACGCCCCCTCAGCTGGCAATGGGCAAATGAAACAATCGGCACTCTTTTGGGCTTTCTTCCGCGTTGGCATTTTTGGCTTTGGTGGCGGCCCCGCCATGATACCGCTGGTACGCGCTGAAGTCGTTACGCGCCACAAGTGGTTAACCGATGAGGAGTTTGCCGACGTACTCGCCATAGGCAACACGCTTCCAGGCCCCATTGCGACTAAAATGCCTGGCTATATCGGCTACCGAGTCGCGGGGGTTAGCGGCTGCATCGCGGCGGTGATTGCCGTCATCTTGCCGATGATCGTGGCGATGATTGTTATGTTAGGCATCTTTAGCCGCTATCGCGACGTTGCCTGGATACGCGGTATGGGACAAGCCGTCATTCCTGTAGTGATGGTGATGATGGGTCAGTTAGCCTGGGACTTCTTCGACAAATCCCAAGCCGCGCTTGGCTGGCTAGCTAGTGCGCTCATGGCCATCGTCGCCGGTGGGCTCATTTACTGGCTAGGCATGCATCCAGGCTGGGTGATTGGTGCCATCCTGCTAACGGCCTTACTGCGCCCCACGGGTAAAAAGCGCGCGGAGGGCTCTGCATGATTTATTGGGAGCTTTTCTTAGCGTTCTTTATTCCTAACATTATTGGCTACGGCGGCGGCCCAGCCATTATTCCTCTGATTGAAGCCGAAGTAGTTGGCCGCTACGGCTGGATGACCTCTCAAGGGTTTGCCGAAACCCTGGCCTTGGGCAACGCCCTGCCTAGCCCTATTGCTACCAAAATGGCTGGCTATGTGGGCTACGACGTGGCGGGCATTGGCGGTGCGGTGGTGGCGGTGTGTGCAACGGTTATTCCCTCTTTACTGCTAATGCTGGGCGCGTTGGGGCTGCTTTATCGTCACCGTGACTCCCCCCGTGTAAAGCGTATGAGCCAGTGGGTTCGACCAGTCATCGCCGTGATGATGGCCTGGCTAACCCTCAGTTTTTTTCTGGAAAGCATCAATACCAGCGGTGCGTTACATACCGTTTTGCTGGGCGTTATCGCGGCCATTGCACTTGTGCGCTTTAACACTCACCCCGCCTTTGTTGTTATCGGCGCATTGATTTATGGAGGGCTCTTCCTGGGCTGAGCTGTTTTCACTACGGACAATAAGAACCCACTATGGGATCACGCGCTCACCACCCCGCTGCTTAACGGCAGCGTATCACCACACCAACTCAATCAAAAAAAGGTGTAGCAGAATGACGCGTTCAAAACTTGCTCTCAGTATCACTCTCGCCGCCATTGGCCTGACCTCCAGCCTGGCGTTCGTATCGACTGCTCAGGCTGACTATCCGGAGAAAGATATCCGCTTGATCATCCCCTACGGCCCTGGTGGCGCAACGGATATTATTTTTCGCTTAGTCTCACAAGAGGCAGAACAACACCTTGGCGCTTCCATTGTTCCTGTCAATATGGCGGGTGCAGGTGCAACGCTGGGGTCGCGTAATGTGAAAGATGCGTCTCCGGATGGCTATACGCTATTGGGTAGCCACGACACGATTGCACTATCAAAACTCGCTGGCACCGTTGATTACTCTTACGATGCCTTTGAACCCATCGCCCTGCTTACCCAAACGATTAATATTCCCTCTACCTATGCAGAGCATGCCGTTAACAGCGCTGATGAAATCGCCGAGTACGTCAGCAATAATCCTGGCCAAGTGCGCTTTAGCATGATTCCTAGCTCTACCGATCACTTCTTCTGGGCGCAATTTTTTGAAGAAGCGGGTATCGATATGGCCGATGTACGCCTCGTTGGCTATCCCGATACAGGTCAGCAAGTGTCAGCGCTGATGGCTAAGGAAGTTGATTTTGCCATGTTTAACCTACCGTCAGGGGGCGCTTTTTATGAAAGCGGCACCTTCAAGCCATTAGGTATCGCTCACCCAGAGCGATTAGACAACATGCCAGACGTCGCCACCCTGCGTGAGCAGGGAATTGACATGGATCACTCAACCAGCCGAGGCATTTTTGCGCCTAAGGGTACCCCCCAAGACGTTGTTGACGCAGTGGCCCAGGCTTATGGCCAAGCCTTAGAAAATGAGCAGGTACAAAGTCGTATCGAAAACGAATTTGGCTCTGTGGTGCGCTTCCTCGCCGGCGATGACTATCAGGCATTTTTGACTGAAAACGAAGCGGCGCTCTCAGCGGCCGCTGAAAACATCGACTTTCAGAACTAACGCCCACATTTCCAAGCGAACGCTTCCAGAAAGCAACTTTTCTGGGAGCGTCTGGAGGCATCGCTAATGCTAACGCTTACTAAAGACCGCGCGCTGGCGCTGGCGCTGCTATTAATAGTGGCTGTCATGTGGGTTGAGTCTGGCTCTATTCGCCCCCCTACTAGTTGGCAGCCTTATGGATCAGCGCTCTTTCCGCGTATTTTACTGGTCATTATTGCGCTACTTTCCATTGCTATCTTGGTGCGTTCATTTTTCATCAAGGTAACGCCCCCGCCCTCTTTGCGGTGTGCGGCCAGCGTATGGTTTGCACGTCGTAAAACCGTTGTCGCACTGTTTGTCCTGTTTGGACTTTATGCCGCCTTGCTACCTGTTTTGGGTTATATCGTTGCCACCATGAGCTTTTTAGTCGTGTCTTTCGCCCTGTTATTGGGTATCGATACACAACGTAAGTGGGCCATCAACTTAGGGATCAGCTGCACGCTTGTGCCGCTGGTATTTGTGATTTTTCGCTACGGCTTAAATGTGTGGCTGCCCTAATGTTGAGGAATAACCAATGAGCAATTTTTTTCTTCAAGCGCTGGCCGAGGTGGGCACTCCATCTGTCTTGGGGTTAATCATTCTTGGCGTTCTTTTCGGCATCGTTGGGGGCAGTATTCCCGGCTTTACCGTAACGATGGCAATTCTGGTGGTGTTTCCCTTTACCTTCGCCATGGATCCTGTCAGCGGCGTTTCCCTAAT
>SKHS01000079.1 GCA_007116835.1 Halomonas sp. | reverse complement strand
GGCTAGCTTTGAGCACGTCTTCCCCACGCCCGTGGGGGTGTTTCGTCGCTTCGTCTTCGCCGTTTTTGGCTATTACGGTCTTCCCCACGCCCGTGGGGGTGTTTCCTACGCATGGGATCATGTGGCCGTGTTACTCGAGTCTTCCCCACGCCCGTGGGGGTGTTTCTGGTGCTGGTGATGCTGCCGGGGTGCTTATGTGCTTCTTCTCTACGCGTTTAGGAGGCTTGACCTTTTCTGCAGCAGTAAGAACACCAAGGTCAAAATGGATTCCCGCTAAAAGCATGCGGGAATGACGGGGTCGGGTGGCTTGCGGGAATGATACGGTGAAATGTAGGCCTTATATCGTAAGGCTGAGACGCACAGCTAACATTAATCTGTTATGTATCTGCATGGCTGATAATTAATAACTAATAGTGTCCTCAAAGGTATACAAGCACTGCTCAGGAAGCGCTTTTGGTTCTCGGTCGGCGTCAATAGCCACTGCACGAAGGGCATCATCGTAGGCGTCACTCATCAGGTCAGGCAGCAATGCGTTCAAGCTGGGGCTGTCGTTGAGTAGGCGATTCACCTTGGCTTGGGCATCTTGAATTGTCAGCCGCCAGAAGCGCGAGCGCAGTGTTGGGAGGTGATCCCATTTCAGGAGGTGCGTTAGCAAGCAGGCCAGCTGGCTGATTAAAGCGCGCCGCTCGCGTTTAGCAATGCTTTCAATTTCTTCAGCGAGATGTTCAATATCCAGTTTGTCGAGCTTTCCTGCACGCAGCAACCCCGCTTGTTCAAGCGCCCAGGCGTAGGCATCTTGCTCGTAATGCGCGGCCATCGTTCCGGACCTCCTTATCTGCTAGCTTGTTCTGAGCAGGCGATGCTCTCTAAGGTGTACGTAACGTAAGTAATACACGCTACTTGATACGTGCGCGGTGGCTGCATGTGGGGTGCTTGGCAAGCTAACGCAGCGGTTTTTGAATCCGCTGCGTTAGCACCGTTGGTGTTTAATGCTCTGCTTCGTCTTCTTTCCAGTATTCCATGGCGCGTTTGTCGTCGGGTAGTCTGACGATGTCGCCTAACGAGAGTTTGAAGTGCGTTTCGTGGTGGTGGCCGTGGTGGTCAAGAATGGCGGCGACGCTGCCGATACTGACCGCATCTGCGTCGCGGTAGGCTTCTACTTTTACCCGCACAATGCGGCCTTGGTAACGGGCAGAAATAATGGCGCCTGGGTAGGGGGGCATGTGGTCTGGGTCATGTTTAAAGTGCTCGGCGACGCTGGCGCTACCGGGGTCGTCCCATTCGATATGTTGGTGCATGGCTGTCTCCTTGTCGTGGCAAATGATTGTATTCGCGTAAGACTTCAGTGTAGTTCGCGTTGTTTTGAGGCTGCAAACGTTGCGTGTTTTCAGGCAACGTTATTCTGTTGGGCTGGTGCTAGGGGCCCCGATATGTTGAAACATAAAATTAAGCGCGGCGGGTAGGCTGGCTCGCCATACGCGCCAGGTATGGCCGCCTGGGTAAAGGTCAAGTCGCACGTCGCCCGGCTGAATGCGTTCCATCGTCTGGCGCACTAGGCGGGCATGGAATTCCGCATCGTAAACATCGCTTCGCCCTGCACTGATATAAAGGGGCACGGGAGGGATGTCGCGTGTGCCTGTTGTGCGCGGTGTGACTTGTAGTCGGTACTCTTCAAGATGCGCGGGGTAATTAAGCGCTTCCCAGCGTTCACGATCAAACTCGCCTTGTTCATTTAAAAACGCTGGGTGACGGCGGGCGGATGAGTTGGCGGGCGGTTCGGGCACGTAACTGGCTGGGCTGAGGGCGGCGGCGGCGGCAAATAGGTCGGGGCGTTCTAGGGCAAAGTTAAGCGCGCCGTAGCCACCGGCAGATAGTCCGGCGACACCGCGTAGCGGGCGTTCACTGCCTACGTTGTAGGTGCTTTCAATATGGGGCAGTAAGTCGTCAAAAAAAGCGCTGCGGGCGGGTTCGTTGTAGCCATCTACCCACCAGCTTCGGCTTCCAGGCATGACAAAAACGGCCGGTGGCAAGTGGCCTGCCGCCATTAAGCGGTCGGCCACTTGGGGTAGGTTGCCCCGTGTTACCCAGTCACGTTCATTGCCAAACGAGCCATGTAATAGGTAGATAACAGGGTAGGGCGTGGTGGCATCGGCGTCATAGCCGTCGGGCAAGTACACGCTGTAGGGGTAGTGGTTGTCTAACGTCGGCGAGAAAAACTGTCGATACGCGACGTCGCTTGCCAGAACGTGACTGCTAAGCAAAAGCCCGCCAACCAGGTATGCAAGGCGTTTTAGTAATGAGGTAGCAGGTGTGATGGGGAGTGTCACGAACACAGGGCCTCCGGGAATTTAATGGCGCTACCATAGTCGGACAACGCAGCACGATGGGTTGTTCGTTGAGTTAAGCGTAGCAGCTAAGCGGCGTTGCACAGGGGCGTGATAGAGGTGGGAGTCAGGTGTAGACAAGGTTCAGTGTGACGCAGCTCGGGAGAAAGTAATAAAGCGACGTTCGTAAAGAGGGCGTAATCAATGGGTCTTAGTCGAGAGAACTGATGCAGAAAATCGAGGAAATCTACTGGTTGCGTGCTTACGGCTGTGTCGCCGTTTTTTTGTTTCATTGGCTGGATCACGTGAACCAACGGGTCGACAACGTAATCACCGACATCATGCGCATTCCCCTGGTGCTGGGCACGCCAATCTTTTTATTTATCTCGGTGTTTGTGTTTGCCGTTCGCTACGACAAGCAAGTCCCGCCTGGCTTTCTTCTTCAGCGCGTTAAATACGTCATGCTGCCATATTTTGTTTACGGGTTTATTTACTCGACGGCAGAGTGGCTGCGGCTTGCGTATATCGATGAGCCAGTGAGCTTCTTAAGTAATGCCACTGCTTACTTTGTGTATGCAGGGTGGCATGGTTATTTTTTAATCATTGCGATGCAGTTTTACGCTGCTTATTGGTGTTATACCCGGTGGCAGCTGTGGCGGTTTAATCCTGTGCCGTGGCTTTGGGTGGGGTGCTTGGTGAGCATGGCCTATTGGGGAATGGCGTATTGGTTTGAGCTAGAGCCGCCTGGGTATTTGCTATGGATCGCGCCCTTAGGGTGGATATATCTGTTTGTTCTGGCGTTGGTGTTGGTTCGCTACTACTCATTGATCCCTCAAGCCAGTCAGGTGACGCCGCCTAGGTGGATGCAGCGGCTGTCGAAGCCAGGATGGTTAATAGGGTTTGTGGGGCTGGTTGTGGCAGCCACGCTAGCTGGGTGGCTAGCCTTTTCTTCCAAAGAGGTCTGGGTAGTACCGTTTTTTGTGCTGTTCACGCTGTGGTTTATGCATTACTTAAATGGCCGGAAGGCGCCGCGTTGGGTGCTTTATATCAATGCGTACTCGTTTGGCATTTACTTGGCACATCCCATGTTTTTTGCGATCACCGATGCGGTTGTGGGGCCTGACACTCTCCCGCTACTTGTGTATGCGGCGTTGCTGATAGTGGTGGGTGGCATTGGCTCTATTGTGTTGAATAACGTCGTCAATACCACCACCACAGGGGCTATGCTGTTTGGGAAGCGATTAAATGTTTAATGCGTTGGCCTAGCGTGGTGGGGGGCAAGTGGGTGGTTAGTTGATGATGAGTTTTGAGCAAGGCGACATGTTTCATGGCTGAACGCTTGTAAGCGGGTAGGGCATGCGTAAAGGCGTCGCAGTAAGTCAGTGAGCGCGGGGGTATCTAGCTCTGGGTCTAGCCCGCCTAAGCGTTCTAGCCAAGCGCGCCGGATCGCAATGTAGGGAGGAACGGCAGTCGCTGCGCCTAAAAACCGCTGCCGTAAACGTTCGGAGAGACGCGGGAGATCGCTGCCAATGAAAAAAACATCCAGCGTGCAAGCCTCTAGCTGAGGGCAAAATAAGCACCAAAACTGGGTTTCTAGCGGCTGTCGTTGCATCGCAATCAGTAGCCAGTCGGCTTGGCTGACATAGGCCGCTTGATTAATTCTGGCACCTAATGGTTGAGAGGGTGTGATCAGGCAGTGGACTTGGTAACGCTGCTCAATATACGAGAGCCGTGGGTCTACCGTAGCGCCGGTGACGATGATCGGCAGTGTGTGGACGGCCAACTCTGTTTGGCGAATGGCACGAAGGTGACGCGGTAGTAGGGCACCTGTGACTGAGGCATCAACAATAAAGCAGACTGTGCCCATGTTTCCGGCTTCCTGTGTTATGAAACCTGACTGTTTGTAACCAATTGTAGGTGTTGGTTTCTTTCTGTCGCAAGATAAAGTTGTTGCGAGGTTGTGTTTTATAAAGGCAGTGCTGATTTGGTTGGCCCTGCTGACGTGCACTGCATTGGTGGACGTTAAGTAAGGGCGGGGGTTATTGAATGCACTGCTTTGGTGCTTATTGTTTTTTATTTGATCATTATTGGTGCGACTTTGTGGAAAGCGTGACGGTTTTGCGCTAATTCTTAGCATCCAAACATGGCAATGCCACATGAAGAAGCATCGGTATTTATATTTTAAGCATTAAAAAACAAGGGGTTGTTATTTTTTTAAGCCATAATGGTGCAAAGTTGGCATGTTATGTGCTTTATATTTGATAGCGGCTAGCGGGTCGTAGGCAGATGCCTCACGGCGTGCTACAACGATAGCCGGATTGTTGCATAACACTTTTATCGGTAGCTTACTGTCACGAGCTTTAAGCCACGTTCATACCGGAGGACACTATGTCAGCCAAGACTCTCGCGCTAATCGAAGAACATGATGTTAAATGGGTAGACCTGCGTTTCACCGACACGCGCGGTAAAGAGCAGCACGTCACCGTTCCGGCACGGGACGTGAACGAAGAGTTTTTTGAAAATGGTCAAATGTTTGACGGCTCTTCTATCGAAGGCTGGAAAGGCATTAACGAATCCGACATGATTCTTCGTCCTGAAGATGGTACCGGCTTCCTCGACCCCTTCACTGAAGACGCTACCCTGATCCTGCGTTGCGACATCATCGAGCCTGCTACCATGCAGGGCTATGACCGCGACCCGCGTTCTATTGCCAAGCGCGCAGAAGCTTATCTGCAGTCTACTGGTCTGGGCGACACCGCTTTCTTTGGCCCTGAGCCTGAGTTCTTCATTTTTGACGAAGTACATTGGAAGTCTGACATCCAGGGTTCTATGTACAAAATCACGTCTGATGAAGGCGCCTGGGCAACCAGCAATCAGGTAGAAGGCGGCAACTTGGGCCACCGCCCACGCGTTAAGGGCGGCTACTTCCCGGTTCCTCCGGTGGATAGCTTCCACGATATTCGTGGTGCGATGTGTAACACCCTGGAAGCGATTGGCCAGACCGTGGAAGTTCACCACCACGAAGTTGCTAACGCGGGTCAGAACGAAATCGGCGTTAAGTTCAACACGCTGGTGAAGAAAGCTGACGAAGTTCAGGAAATGAAGTACGTGATCCACAACGTGGCTCACGCTTATGGCAAAACCGCGACCTTTATGCCGAAGCCGCTCGTAGGCGACAACGGCTCTGGTATGCACGTACACCAGTCGTTCTGGAAAGATGGTCAGAACCAGTTCGCGGGTGATGAGTACGCGGGTCTTTCTGAAATGGCGCTTTACTACATTGGCGGTGTTATCAAGCACGCCCGTGCCTTGAACGCCTTCACTAACGCCTCTACTAACTCATATAAGCGTCTGGTTCCAGGCTTTGAAGCACCGGTTATGCTAGCTTACAGCGCCCGTAACCGCTCTGCTTCTATCCGTATTCCTTACACTGCTAGCCCGAAAGGCAAGCGTGTAGAGACTCGCTTCCCTGATCCGACGGCTAACCCCTACTTGGCGTTCTCTGCCTTGTTAATGGCGGGTATCGACGGCATCAAGAACAAGATTCATCCTGGCGATGCCATGGATAAAAACTTGTATGATCTGCCGCCGGAAGAAGGCAAGTCTGTACCAACCGTTGCCAACAGCCTAGACCAAGCGCTGGAAGCACTCGATGCAGACCGCGCGTTCTTGACCGAAGGTGGCGTGTTCACCGACGAAATGATCGATGCATACATCGAGCTCAAGATGGAAGAAGTGGAGCGCATTCGCATGACCACTCACCCCATTGAGTTTGATATGTACTATTCTTGCTAAGAATGATTGTTAAGAATAGCGGCTAATATCGCCCACGGGTGTGCTTAGCCTATGAAACCCCGCTTCGGCGGGGTTTTTTTTATAGGGGCTGACGGCGAATGTACGTTTGGCTGCGCACCGATCCGGTGAGTGGATTGACGGGTGATTGTCTGATTGCACCATAATGGTGCGGTGATGGGCGGGTAGGAGCCGAAAATTGCGCTATAACCGTCCGCCGTCGCTGCCCGTTATGCCCATAAGCCGTGCAAATAGCGGTTTATGGTGAGTTGGCGCGCTTTTTGCAGTTCCTCTTATAAATGTTAATAACGCTATCTTTTTTTGAGCACCGCTTCAGGACACGCCATGTACCAGCGCTTACTTGAACATCTCACCACCGCAGTGCTGCTGCTCGACGGTGAACTCCGCGTTCGCTGGATGAACCCAGCAGCAGAAGCGTTGCTGGCAGTGAGCTTTAGCCGTGTGCAGGGCATTAGTCTGGATACCCTGCTATGTGGTGATGAGAGCATTGATGACGTGCTTGCCAAAGCGCGAGATGCCTTTCACCCCTATACCCAGCGCGAAGCGCGCATTACACCGCTCAATGGTGAACCCTTAACGGTGGATTACACCGTGACGCCACTCTCTGCCGATGAGCTGCTGCTGGAAGTGGAGCCGCGTGACCGGTTGATGCAAATTTCCCGCGAGGAAGCGCTAACCACTCGGCAAGAAACCATTAAAGTGCTGGCGCGAGGCTTGGCTCATGAAGTTAAAAACCCCTTAGGCGGGATCCGCGGCGCTGCCCAGTTGCTAGAGCGAGACCTAGACGACCCAGCGCTGCGCGAGTTTACTCATATTATTGTTGAAGAGGTCGACCGTTTGAGGGATTTGGTCGATTCCATGCTGGGCCCTAATCGCATCGTTAACCACGAGCCGGTCAATATTCATAAGGTGTTAGAGCGGGTGCGGGCGCTACTGATTGCCGAGCATCCGCAGGTTGAGATTCGACGTGATTATGACCCGAGCTTGCCGGATTTATCTGGCGACGAATCTCAAATGATCCAAGCGCTGTTGAATGTGGCACGCAACGCGGTGCAGGCCATGAGCGATGCCGGTACACCAGCGCCTGAGCTTACGCTGCGCACCCGTGCCCGACGCCAATTCACACTGGGTGCTGAGCGCCATCGTTTAGTCAGTGAAGTAGGGGTTATTGATAATGGCCCTGGCATACCCGAAGCATTACGTGAAACGCTTTTCTATCCCATGGTTTCTGGGCGCGCGGAAGGTAGCGGCCTGGGGCTATCGATTGCCCAATCGATTTTGCACCAACATCAAGGATTGATCGAATGCGACTCACGCCCTGGACATACCGAATTTCGTTTACTGATTCCATTGGTTATTAATTTCACCGGAGAAGCGTCATGACTGAGGCGACACAAACCGATGTGGCTCGAGTGGTTATTGTCGATGATGACCGCGCCATCCGTTGGGTGCTAGAGCGGGCGTTGGCACAGCCAGACCTGGACGTTGAATGTATTGAGCGTGCCGATACAGCGCTAGAGCGGTTGTTAGAAAACCCACCGGATGTGCTGGTGACAGACATCCGCATGCCCGGCATTGACGGGTTAGATTTAATGTCGCGAGTGCGTGATGCGCACCCAGACCTGCCGGTGATTGTGATGACCGCGCATTCGGATCTCGATAGCGCTGTTGCCTCTTATCAAGGTGGGGCTTTTGAATACCTGCCGAAACCCTTTGATGTGGACGAGGCGTTAGCGCTGGTGCGCCGTGCGGTAGCCCATGCCAGAGAGCGTCAGCGCCCGGTCAGCGTGCCGGAAGGGTTGAGCGCAGAGATTATTGGTGAAGCACCTGCTATGCAGGAAGTGTTTCGCGCCATCGGGCGGCTTTCTCATTCCCATATCACGGTGTTGATTAATGGTGAGTCGGGCACCGGTAAAGAACGCGTTGCTCAGGCACTGCATCAGCATAGCCCTCGGGCAGGCAAGCCGTTTATAGCCCTAAACATGGCGGCGATCCCCCGCGATTTGATTGAGTCCGAGTTATTTGGCCATGAGAAGGGGGCGTTTACCGGGGCGGCGCAACAGCGCCAAGGGCGCTTTGAGCAGGCGAACGGTGGCACGCTATTTCTGGATGAAATTGGTGATATGCCGGCTGAAACTCAAACGCGCTTGCTACGCGTGTTAGCCGACGGTGAGTTTTATCGTGTTGGCGGCCATACCCCCGTGAAAGTCGATGTGCGTATTATTGCGGCGACCCACCAGAACCTGGAGTCGTTAGTTGATGATGGGCGGTTTCGGGAGGATTTGTTTCACCGTTTAAACGTAATTCGTGTGCATCTGCCGCGCCTTGCCGAGCGCCGTGAAGATATTCCACGCTTAACGCGTCATTTTTTAGCGGAAGCCGCCAAAGAGCTATCGACGGATATTAAAGTGCTCACACCCGATGCAGAAACGCACCTTACCCGTCTCCCTTGGCCAGGCAATGTGCGTCAGTTAGAAAACATTTGCCGATGGCTAACGGTGATGGCGTCTGGCCGCGAAATTTTGGTCGAGGATTTACCCCCTGAGCTGCGTTCGACCAGTGCGTCTGAAAGCAGTGTTCATGGTGATTGGCGCTCAGCGTTCAGGGAGTGGGCCGATCATGCGCTTGCGGAAGGTCACACCCATTTATTAGAAGAAGCCGTGCCGGACTTTGAGCGCATTTTGATTGAAACGGCGCTAAAACACACCGGGGGTCGTAAAGGGGAAGCGGCTGAATTACTCGGCTGGGGGCGTAATACCCTTACCCGTAAGTTAAAAACGTTGCTGCCTGCACTGGCAGACGATTAACGCGGCTTTCGCTTTAAACGGCTGTGTCGCTAACCCTTAATCAACATCGCCCGCTTGCCGCGGGCGATGTGTTAGCCATTAGTCAACAACTGTCTATTTAGTCGTCAGCACCTGGCACACCACCCAGGGCTT
>SKHS01000220.1 GCA_007116835.1 Halomonas sp. | reverse complement strand
CAGAGAATAAAGGCGTCTTGTCGCGCGGTGTCTCGCCAAGCTTTGAACCGGCCAGATGCGCCGCCGTGGCCACTGCTCATGTCAGTATGCAGTAACACAGGGGCATCGCCTTGCTGCGCCTGGGTAACGCGGGCATAAAACTTAGCAGGCTCCCAGTAACTGACGCGAGTATCGAACCAGCTACCCTCGATCCATAGCGCCGGATAGCGTTGTGGGCGGATGTTATCGAGGGGAGAGTAGTTACGTATCCGTTCGGCGACTGCAGGGTCTTCGGGGTTCCCCCACTCACTATATTCGGCCGTGGTAAGGGGCAAGTCGGGGTTTTGCATGGTACGCAGCACGTCCAGAAAGGGAACATCGAGAACCGCTGCGCAGAAAGCGTCGGGCGCACGATTGATACACGTACCTACCAACATGCCTCCGGCGCTTGCTCCGCAAGCGACAATGCGGTGATTTTCGCTGATGCCAGTGTCTACCAATGCATCTCTGGCTGCTAAGAAGTCGTGAAAACTGTTCTCTTTGTGGGCCATTTTGCCGTTGAGATACCACGGCTCGCCGCGCTCACCGCCACCCCGCACGTGGGCAACAGCAAACGCTGCGCCGCGCTCTAGGAGTTCAAGCCGGGCAATCGAAAACCACGGGTCAAGCGCTTCGCCGTAGGCACCGTAGCCATACAGCAGCGTAGGTAGCGGTTGGTCGGCTAAGTCGGCGCGCATCACCACTGATACAGGGATCTGTTCACCGTCACTGCTGGTGGCCCATATCCGGCGACTGACGAGCTTTTCAGGCGAAAGCTGTCCGTAGACGGCGACTTGCTTTAGCAGTGTACGCTCGCCGCTTTCAAGGTCCAGTGAGTACCAATGGGGAGGGCGCGTGAAGGACTCTTCACGCAGTTGTACGGTGTTCGTGCTGAAGTGCGGTGAGTCTTCCAGCAGCTGCGAACAAGGCGTTTCAGGCAGGTCAATATGCCTGTCGACGATGAGGTTGTGGTCTTTATCTAGCACTAGGCGGCGAAGTAAGACCTGAGCATCGCGGTGGCTGCGTTCAGCGATGATCAGCCCCCATGCAAATGCGTCAACGCCCTCTAACGTGGTGTCCTCACGGTGTGCAATCAGCGGCTGCCAGTGGTTGGCAGTATCCGTTTCACTCATATAATCGAGTTGGAAGTGAGGGCCTGCGGCGTTTTGCAGGCGATAAAATGTGCCTGGGCGATGATCAATGCTGACTTCAACGCTGGGCTGTCGAGCATGCAGACACATTGGTGTGGCATCTGGCTGGCCAGCGGGTAGTGCGTGAATTTCCGTTGTGTCTTTTGAACCGCTTTCAATTAATAACCACGCTTTTGAGCGGGTTTTACCTATACCAATCCAAAACTCTGGGTCGTTCTCGTGGATGACTAATGTGGGTTCAGCAAGGTGTTCTGGCGTTGCAAATGATATCCACACACGCCAGATAGAGTCTGGGCGCTGGGTCTCGTCAAAGCGGGTGAACAGCAGCGTTGCACCGTCAGCGGTTTGGTCTTCAGCCCAGCAAACACTTGCGCCAATGTCGCTAAGTAATTGCTGTGGTTTTCCATCGGGTAACGCTTTTAGCCACAGTGTGAAGCGTTCATCTCCTTGGGTATCTTCTGTCCAGGCAAGCCACTGCTCATCGGCAGAAAGCGCCATATCGCCCATGTCATAAAATGGCTGCTCGGCGGCGCGATCGCGCACGTCCAGAAAGCACTCGTGAGCATCCGGCTGGCCGTTAGGATGACGCCACCAGCAGGGATAATCATCTTCGGCGGCGGTATCGCTCCAGAACGTAAAGTGGTCCAGCGCTGTCTTAAGACTGGTTACCGCGAGCTCGCGGCGTGCCAAATGGCTGTGGTAAAGCGTTTCGGCTAGCGGCCGTAAAGGCGTAAACCATTGTGCGTGTTGATGGTTGGCGGCCTTTAAAAAGTCGCTTACATCAGGCGCATCACGCGCTTCTAACCAGTGCCATTCTGGGTCATTGGCGCGATAATACTGCGCGACGGGCGAGCCTTCGTATATACCAGGCTGTGCTTTCATAAATTGATAGGTACCATAACGGGAAATCAACGTCGGGTGGTTACACCCACATGAGGGGTATTATGCTGTTTGAAGACTCAATGTCACTGCTATGGTTAAGTTATTACGGGCTTTCGTTGCTTGTCCTGGTCGCGGTGTACTTTGCACTGGCATTTCTGCCACGTCTGGCGCGTTTGCTGTTGACGTGGAGTATCGCAGGGGCGATGTGGGTGCCGGCAAGCTATCAGCTGCCGTTGATCGAAGAGGGTGAGTTTTATACCGGCTGGGCACCTGCAGCCATGGTGTCGGCGGTAGCGGTTTTAGAGCATAGCACCACGGCCTTACGCGGTGGCCTGCTGTGGTTATTGCTTGGTATGGCATTGGGAGCATGTGTTGGTATTGCACTGTGGTGGTGGCGTAGACCTCAGTGTGTTGAAGAGACCGATCAACATCACGATGACGACGAAAAACACCCGCCCATTCGTCGTCGAGAGCCGGTTATTAATTGATGCGTTTTCAAGGCGTTGCTAGGGAGTCGGCCAATGTGTGAGTTGCTGGGCATGAGCGCCAACGTTCCTACCGATATTTGTTTTAGCTTTTCAGGTTTTTTGCACCGCGGCGGTGGAACAGGGCCTCATCGTGATGGATGGGGTATCGCGTTTTACGAAGAGGGGGGGTATCGCGAATTCCGCGACCCCCATCCATCGGTCAATTCACCAATTGCCCGCTTAATTTGTGAGTACCCGATCAAGTCAAATGTGGTGATTAGCCATATTCGCCAAGCGAACGTAGGCGGTGTACGGCTGGCTAATACGCATCCGTTCACTCGTGAGATGTGGGGACGTCCTTGGTGCTATGCTCACAATGGTCAGCTAAGCGATTGGCAGCAGCTGCCGCTAGGCGTGTATACCCCGGTTGGTAACACAGACAGTGAGCACGCCTTTTGCTGGCTAATGGGGGAGCTTCGTCGCTGCTTTCCCACGCCGCCTGCCTCACCGGAGGCATTGTGGCAGCGGCTGCACGGGTTGTGCGAAGCGTTGCGCAGGTTAGGCGTTTTTAACCTACTGTTATCTGATGGCGTCTATTTATATAGCTACTGTTCGACCAAGTTGGCGCATATTACGCGCCGCGCCCCTTTTGGTGAGGCAGAGCTTTCAGATGCTGAAATGACGGTTAACTTTATTGAACATACCACGCCCAACGATATTGTCTCGGTAATTGCCACCGAACCCCTTACCCAAAATGAGGCGTGGCAACGCATGGTCCCTGGTGAATTATTGGTATGGCGGGAAGGAGAAATTAAAGCGCGATATGGTCATAAGGAGATGTGATCAGTGAGTGGTTCACAGCGCAAACAGGGGGAGCAGACCAAGAAAATAGCATGACGACATAGCGTGAGCGACAGCAACAAGGAAGTGTTTTAAGCTAAAGTTGAAACGCAAGTTTCAATCGATCGTTTTACAGCATGCTGCCCGTCGTATATGGTTGGCGTTTAGGCTTGCCACTTAGTCACGCAACAATAACAAGGTCGGTCAAATATCGACACGGATAGCGGAGATTGCCCATGAGCGAACATGCCAGTACAACCCCCATTTTACGTGGCCCAGCACTTGAAGGCTTGGATCAATACAGCTCAGTCACGGATGTTTTCCACCAAGCAGTAAAGCGTTTCGCACATAATCCAGCGTTTTCCTGTATGGGAAAAACCATCACATTTGCTGACCTTGATCGTCTATCTGCCGATTTTGCTGCCTGGTTGCAGCACGAAACGAACTTGGTGCCCGGCGATCGTATTGCTATTCAGTTGCCCAACGTGCTGCAGTTTCCGGTAGCCGTGTTTGGTGCACTGCGCGCTGGGTTGGTGGTGGTTAACACCAACCCGCTGTACACCGAGCGCGAGATGGCTCATCAGTTTAAAGACTCAAACGCTAAAGCAATTTTGATTTTGGCCAACATGGCCGATAAGCTCGAAAAAGTAATTGATAAAACAGATATTAAGCACGTAGTGGTCACTCAGCTTGCTGACCTGCATGATGTGCCCAAGCGCTGGCTCATTAACGCAGTTGTGAAGCATGTTAAAAAGATGGTGCCAGCCTATTCGCTACCAAGTGCCGTTAGCTTCCGCGATGTGCTTAAAAAAGGTGCCTCGCTAAGCCATAACGACGTGCACCGCACGATGGATGATTTAGCCGCGCTTCAGTACACCGGCGGTACCACCGGGATGCCCAAAGGTGCGATGCTGACTCACTGTAACTTAGTGGCCAATATGCTCCAGGCGCGCACCGCTATCGGTGAGCACTTAACCGATGGTGAAGAGTTGGTCGTGGCGCCACTACCGGTTTATCACATCTACACGTTTACCGTTAACTGCCTGTTCTTAATGGAAACAGGTAACCATTCACTGCTGATAACCAACCCCCGCGATCTGCCTAGCTTTGTTAAAGAACTCAAAGGGTTGCCGTTCACAGGCTTTATTGGCCTCAACACGTTGTTTAATGCGCTGTGTAACCGAGACGACTTCAAGCAGCTTGATTTTTCCAAGCTGAAACTAACCATTTCCGGCGGTATGGCGCTGACCAAGGCGGCGGCTCAGCGTTGGGAAGAGACAACAGGCTGCCCGATCGCAGAGGGCTATGGGTTAACAGAAACATCACCGATTGTTAGCTTTAACCCGACTAACGCGATACAGCTTGGCACTATTGGTAAGCCCGTTGCGGGTACTGCTGTCAAAGTGGTTGATGCCGATGGCAATGACGTTATGGCATTAGGTGAGCCTGGAGAGCTCTGTGTGCAAGGCCCACAGGTGATGAAGGGCTACTGGCAGCGCGAAGATGAAACCCGTAACTCTATTGATGAAGATGGCTGGTTCCATACGGGTGATATTGCCGTGCTGCAGGAAGATGGCTACATCAAAATCGTTGATCGCAAAAAAGATATGATCCTGGTGTCTGGCTTCAATGTGTACCCAAATGAAGTTGAAGACGTGGTAGCGGCTCACCCTGACATTCTGGAAGCTGCGGCAGTTGGCGTACCGGATGAAGATTCAGGAGAAGCGATTAAACTGTTTGTTGTTTCCAAAAACAGTGAGTTAGACGCTGAGACACTGCGTAAGTGGTGTAAAAAAGAGCTGACCGGCTACAAAGTGCCGAAGTTTGTCGAGTTTCGTGATGAGCTTCCTAAAACCAACGTTGGTAAGGTGCTGCGTCGCCAGCTTCGCGATCAGGAAACTAACGACGCTTAAGCACCTGTTGCACTGGCTAATCGCTGCGGTTAGGTGTCCTGTTAGTGAAAGCGTTACAATGGTCGGCCCACTCATGCAGTGGGCCGATTTTATTCTGAGATGGAAGCCGAGCCTAACGTGACCACCGACACGCACTCTCCCCACGCAGAAACCCAACAACATGCTGAAAGACAAGCAGTTCCACCACTTAATGTTTTAGAAAAAGCGCTAAGCGACGTGATGCTGCGTGACGCTCAGCGGTTAGCACGCCGTGTGGATGGCCTTAAAAGGCGTCAGCGGGATAACAAGCCGATTGACCGCGGCGTACAGGAGATTCAGCGTGACCTAGAGAAAGCTAAACGTCTGCTGGCTAATCGTGAAGCATTGAAGGTGGCGCTGGATTATCCTGCAGAATTGCCCGTGGTAGAGCGGCGTGAGGATATCTTAACGGCCATTCGCGACCATCAGGTGGTGGTCGTGGCGGGGGAAACGGGCTCAGGGAAAACCACTCAGCTGCCGAAAATGTGCCTGGAACTTGGTCGTGGGCGAAAAGGCATTATTGGACATACTCAGCCTCGACGCTTGGCGGCGCGCAGCGTGGCCGGTCGGTTAGCGGAAGAGATGAGCGTGACACTTGGTGAGCAGGTGGGCTACCAAGTGCGCTTTAATGACCAAAGCTCTCCCAATACGCTTGTCAAGCTGATGACGGACGGCATCTTGCTAGCAGAAACCCAGCATGACCCTTTGCTGCTGCGTTATGACACGCTGATTATTGATGAAGCGCATGAGCGCAGCTTGAACATCGACTTTTTGCTGGGCTATTTAAAGCGCCTGCTGCCAAAACGTCCTGATTTAAAAATTATTATTACCTCGGCCACCATTGATGTGAACCGCTTCGCCGCCCACTTTGGCAGTGTTAAGACGCCTGCACCAGTGGTAGAAGTCTCCGGGCGTACTTTTCCTGTGGAGGTGCATTACCGCCCGCTGGCGCGTAGCGAAGAGGATGAAGAGGATCGCACGTTGCAAGAAGGTATTTTGCATGCAGTGCGCGAAATCGAGACCATCGAGCGTGAAAAAGGCTGGCTGCATGGCCCGCGGGACGTGCTGGTATTTCTACCCGGCGAGCGGGAAATTCGTGAGACGGCCGATACCCTGCGGCGGGCTGACTTAATTGGCACTGAAATTTTGCCGCTATACGCTCGGCTCTCTAATGAAGAGCAAAATCGCGTCTTCGCATCCCATCGTGGACGGCGCATTGTGTTGGCCACTAACGTGGCTGAAACGTCACTCACGGTGCCGGGTATTCGCTATGTGATTGACCCAGGCTTGGTGCGCATCAGCCGCTATAGCTACCGTGCAAAAATACAGCGGTTGCCGATTGAGCCGATTAGCCAGGCCAGTGCTAATCAGCGTAAAGGGCGCTGTGGTCGTGTCGCGGAAGGGGTGTGTATTCGTCTTTATGATGAAGAAGACTTCTTGTCGCGGCCAGGGTTTACCGACCCAGAAATTCAGCGCACCAATTTAGCGTCGGTCATTCTTTCTATGCTGGCGCTAAAGCTTGGTAGTATTGAAGCATTCCCCTTTGTTGACCCACCCGACAGCCGGTTCGTAAAAGATGGCTTTCGTTTGCTGTTTGAACTGGGCGCAGTAGACGAGCAGCAGCGCCTTAGCCCGCTGGGGCGCAAGCTAGCTAAGCTACCTATCGACCCACGTTTAGCGCGAATGGTGCTGGCGGGTGCCGAACGCGGCAGCCTGCGGGACGTGCTGATTGTGGTTTCAGCGCTTGCAATTCAGGACCCTCGGGATCGACCGGCCGACAAACGCCAAGCGGCAGATCAGGCGCATCAGCGCTGGCATGACCCAGATTCTGATTTTGTCGCGCTACTCAATCTGTGGCACGGCATCGAAAATGCCCGCGAGGCACTTTCCGGTAACCAACTACGACGCTGGTGCCGCGAACACTATATTAACTACCTGCGCATGCGCGAATGGCATGACACGTTCCGCCAGCTGCGGCAGCTGCTGCGCGACATGGATATTGTGGTGCCCGCGCCGCAACCCAGGGATGACGACGAGAGCGAAGAGCAGGCCAAGCAAATGCGTCGTAAAACGTCCGGCAAGCTGCACCAGGCACTGTTATCTGGGCTGCTGTCTAACCTGGGTACGTTACTGGAAAACCGTGAGTACCTGGGCGCGCGTAATCGTAAGTTTATGATTCACCCTGGTTCAGGACTGGCAAAAAAAGCCCCGAAGTGGGTCATGGCCTTTGAACTGATTGAAACGACGAAACTGTTCGCCCGCACGGTGGCAAAAATTGACCCCCAGTGGATTGAGCCCCAGGCGCTGCACTTAGTGAAAAGCAGCTACAGTGAGCCTCACTGGGAAATGAAGCGCGCCCAGGTGGTCGCTTTTGAGCAAGTAACGCTGTTTGGCCTACCTATTGTTGCTCGCCGCCGAGTGCATTACGGCCCTATTGCGCCTCAAGAGTCGCGGGAGCTGTTTATTCGCCGAGCGCTAGTGGAGGGCGAATTTCAGACGAAGGGTGAGTTTTTTGCCCACAACCGAGCGCTAATCGAAGAGGTCGAAGCGCTGGAGGACCGTGCGCGGCGGCGTGATATTCTGGTCGATGAAGAGACGCTGTTTGCTTTTTATGATGAACGCATTCCTCACGATATTGTTAATGGCAAAGGGTTTGAACATTGGCGTAAACAGGTCGAGCGAGAGTCTCCTGATCTACTAAAATTTGATATCGAGACGCTGAAAGCGCGCGATGCCAACGATGTTACTCAGGCGCACTATCCTGATCATCTCACATTGGCAGGTGTTGCCTACCCCGTTAGCTATCATTTTGATCCTGATGCAGAAGATGACGGCGTGACGCTGACCGTGCCTGCTGCCATGTTGCCGCAGTTGCCTGTGTATGCCCTTGAATGGTTAGTGCCGGGACTACTGCGCGAAAAGTGTATTGCACTACTTAAATCACTGCCAAAAAGCATTCGTCGGCAGGTGGTGCCTATTCCCGATTGGGTGGATGCTGCGCTGGAGACGCTGACACCGGACCAGCGCCCGCTAACGGAGGCATTGGGTGAGTTTATTCGGCGCCGAACGGGCACACGGGTACACCCTGATGACTGGCGTTTAGATCTGCTAGCGCCTCATTTAATCATGAACGTGCGGGTGGTTGACCACGCCGGTAAAACGTTAGGTCAAGGGCGCGATGTACGTGCCCTGGAAAGGCGCTTTGAAGAAGCTGCCAGCGCTGGTGTCCAAGTGTTGGCAGAGCAGGCCAGCCAAGCGCCTGCACTTGAAGGCTTGCCCAGTGAGCCGCTGCCTGAATCACGGGTAACGACGCAGGCAGGCATTCGGGTTGAGGCTTATCCAGCACTGGTGGCAGAGGGGGCTCGTTTTAAAGTGGCCCTTTTTGATCATCCAGCAAAAGCAGCGGTAGCGCACCAGGATGGCGTGGCCCGCTTAGCCATTGCTCATCAGCCAGAGCAGGTGAAAGCGATTAAACGCCTGCCTGGGGTAGAAAAATGCGCGCTGCTGTTTGCCAAGGTTGGCAGTAAACAGGCATTAGTCGATGACTTGCTGCTAGCGGTATTTACCCAGGTGGTGGCACAACAACCTCTTCCGCGCTCTGAAAAGGCTCTTAGGGAGCGCCTAGAGGCGTCGGGGGCCAGCTTGCTGGAGTATGCGAAAACGCTTTTAACGACTGTAGAGGCCGCCTTGAAAGGCCATTTAGCCGTCACTAAAGTTTTGAAAGGTAAGCTCAACTTTGCGTTAGCACTTGTTTACAGCGATGTGAGCGCGCAGATGCAGCGCTTGGTCTACCCTGGTTTTATTCGCGATGCGGGAGAGTGGTTAACGGAGTAT
>SKHS01000151.1 GCA_007116835.1 Halomonas sp. | reverse complement strand
TTAGCGACTTTGACGATTGCCCATACAACAATGATGAGCCAAATCAGACCCAGTAATCCACCTACTTCAATACCCATAACCACTCCTAGACGGGTTAGACTCCATGAGCTTTAAGCTAAGCATATCAATGCCAGCCATACAAGTAGGATTCACTCCTCAGGTAAACTCAACGTCATTTCCCCACCGCGCATTTCAATCGTCAGTAAGTTAAGAAAGCTCATCCCAAGCAGCACGGTATCTTGCTCCATACCTGGGCTGATGGAACCCTGAACATCGCGTACCCGTATACCTCCCAACACCACCTCATCCAGCTGGGTCAGCGCCCCTTCCACACGGCCATTGGCGGTGTTGAACCAAGCGCGCCGCCCCGCTTCCAGCCCAAGCTCGTTGGCTAACCGGCCTGGAACCGCAATGTAGGTCGCGCCGGTATCTAACAAAAACATCACCGGCTGCCCATTAATCTGCCCTGGCGCTTCAAAATGCCCCGCACGGTTGCGCTTCAACGTGACAGGGCCATCATCAAACGTGGCGTATGCCACATGGGCGTTGGGCGTGATGATTTTTTTAAAGCCACCATCCAACAACCACGTTCCTGCCGCTAATAGCAGCACCCAAAAGAGAAGCATCATGGCGATACCGCCACGCTGCGCAGAGTGCGTTTTCATGCGTCACCTCCTGGCGTTACTTCTCTTGGGGGAGCTTATGCATTACCGTTCCACGCCGAGGCAGCATCGCGGCCCCGCTGTTCATTTACACCAGCGCATATCAACATCGCGATCATAAATAACGCGACACATAAAAGAATAGACGCTTGCAGACCAACCAGCGTTTGCAGCACGCCAAGCATCACAATACCAAACACGCCAGCCAGTTTATTAGCTAGCCCCCAAAACCCGAAAAACTCAGCAGACTTTTGCAAGGGTGAAAAGACACCGACCAGGGCCCTGCTAGCCGACTGGCTAGACCCCAAGCTCAACCCGGCTAAACATCCCACTACTAAAAAGACATACTGTGCTTGCCACTCCCTTGCAAAACGGCTGTTTACCCACTCCGTTAGCTCAGGCGTGGCCCATATGGATAAAATGGCGATCACCCACAGCGCCAAGGTCATTTGATACGTTCGCTTGGCCCCCAGTTTGTCTTGTAGAAAGCCAAACCCCAGCGCGCCGACGGCTGCGGTTATCTGAACGATAATAAACATAATATTGCGCACGCTTTCTTCCCAGCCAATGACCTGGGCACCGTAAATAAAAGCAAACGCAATAATGATGTAGACCCCCGCCATCGAAAATAACAGCGATATTAAAAAAACCGTTAGGTCTTTAAAGTGGCGTAACTCATTAAAGGTTACCCGAACACGCTGTAGCGCAATGCGATGGTAGGAAACTCCACGGGGCTGGGGCACGCCACGCTCTTTAAGCCAAACAAAGGTAGGCACCGCCGCCACTAGAAAAAAGCCGGCAGCGAAAGGTCCCACCCAGCGTATGCGCTCAAAATTATCGGCAGTGGCTTCTCCTAATACCACTAGGGTAAAGCCAGCGGCAAACAGCCCTCCGATATAGCCTAATGCCCAGCCAAAACCAGAAATTTTACCCAGCTCACTCGACGGCCCAAGTTCAGGTAAAAAAGCTGCAATAAAGGACTCTCCCATGGAGTAGGCATAATTAGACAACACAATTAACAGCAACCCCACAACAACATAGCCCGGTTCAACAAAATAGAGCATCGCGGTGGTCGCGATAGTTGCAAGGTAACTAATAAATAAAAAGCGCTTCTTTTCTGCCCGATAATCCATGACGGCACCGCACAAAGGGGCAGTGATCACCACCATTAAGTAGCTGAGCGCCAACGCTAAGCTCCATAGAAAGTTGGCCAGGCGAAACCCATCGCCTCGATCTCCCACAATAACGGTGGTGAAGAGTTCGCCGAATACCACGGTAATGATGAGCAAGGTGTAAGCTTGATTAGCAAAATCAAACATTGCCCAACCAAATATCTCGCGACGCGATGCGCGGATTGTTTCAAGCTTGGCCGGATTCGCAGGCAACATGCAGGCTCTCTCTGGAAAAGTGGGGCGTATCATTGCTCTTTAGACCATCAGGTCAATTGCATTGGTTGGCCGATGCTTGCGACACAGCGCCTGAGGCACACCCTTGTAAATGCGAACGCCCGGCATGGCCGGGCGTGTCTAGCAAAGCATGGACATTGCTATCGTGCGTACAATAACGGCTCATAGCAACCAGTGCGCCAGAACGGCTGTGATGCCAATCACCAAGGCCGTGATTACCGCAACGGTCACTACACGGTCCAACCAACGATCAAACGTGACCCCTTTCGGCTGTTTTCTCGTCGCCCCGTGACGTCCATGACGGGTCATAAGCACGCTTGCTCCATGAGCGTTTCCTCTAGCGAAGTCACGCGAGTTACTTGATACGACGATTCACCACGCTTGGCGAACGACGCAGGCGCTCTTCTTCACCCAGCTGCTCTGCCTCGAACGCGTCAGCGCCAACCGGCGTTTCCCCATGGCGACGATATAGCTGCGTTAGCATCGCTTTGCGGTCTGCGCGCAGCTCGCGCACCAGCACCACAATCATCATATACAAAATAAAGGTAAACGGTAGTGCTGAAAGCACCGCCGCTGACTGCAGGCCAGAAAGGCCTCCCGCGATAATCAACGTTAAGCAAATAGCGGCGATTAATACGCCCCAAATGATGCGCTTATAAAGCGGGGGGTTGATAGAGCCATTATCGGTCATTTGCGCCACAATGTACGAGGCAGAGTCTGCAGAGGTCACCAAGAAAATAAAAATAAGCATCATGGCTACCACAGACAGTACGCCCGAGAAGGGCATCAGCTCGAACATCTCGAACAGCGCCACGGTAATATTGGCTTGAGTAGCAGCTGCTAACCCGACGTCAGTGCCCGACATTTCCAGATGCAGCGCAGCGCCACCAAACACGCCTATCCACAAACAGGCTAACAGAGGCGGTACAAACAACACGCCGAAGACATACTCCTTAATGGTACGGCCACGAGAAACGCGTGCCACAAAAGTACCAACAAACGGTGACCAAGCAATCACCCATGCCCAGTAGAATATCGTCCAGCTGCTTGCCCATTCATTATCCCCATAGGGAGAGATACGCAAGCTCATACCAATAAAGTTTTGTAGATAGTCGCCAATACCTAGGGTAATGGTCTCTAAAATAGCAATCGTGGGGCCTGTGATTAATACGTACAGCATCAAGCCGATGCACAAAATCATATTCAGGTTAGATAGCCGCTTAATACCTTTATCAAGCCCTGACCACGTCGATGCCATGTAAGCGCAAAACATGACCAGTAAAATTATAAATTGCCAAAAGCCATTTTCCGGCAGCCCAAACACCGCATTAAGACCACCGTTCATTTGCAGCACACCTAACCCAAGCGACGTGGCCACCCCCATCACGGTGGCAACCACGGCAAAGATATCCAGCCACGATGCATAGGGTCTCACTCGGGGATGTTTAGCCGTTACCGAAGAGAGCACCGAGGACACCAGCCCGGCTTGCCCTTTGCGAAACTGGAAGTAAGCGATGATCAAGCCCACCACCGAAAACGCCGCCCACTGGTGAATGCCCCAGTTAAAGTAACTGTATTGAATCGCATAGCGTGCGGCGGCCTCTGTTTCAGCAGTAACGTCACCATAGGGCGGGCTAATATAGTGCGTCATTGGTTCCGCCATGCCATAAAACACTAGGCCGACACCAAAACCAGCGGCCAGCAGCATGCTTATCCAGGAAAAGAAACTGTAACTGGGAGTGCTGTCTTGCGGGCCCAGCCTTACCTTCCCGTACTTACTCAATGCTAGGCCAATGAGAAACACAACAAAGCCAAACACCGAAAATAAGTAGAACCAGCCAAAAAGCTCAGTCACTGTTGTTAGCGCTGCCTGGGCGGCGTTACCAAAGCCTTCTGGAAACACTGCGCCAATAAGAACTAAGCCGAATATAATGATCGCGGACGCGACAAATACCGACTTGCCACCATGATTTGCCATGTAACCATCCTGTTAGATGAGCATTGTGGTCGAAAGTATCGATCGTTAGTATGCAGTGTGTCGATAAACGCTGGCATTACGAAAAGCTGATGTTTTACCAAATAGTTAACGACACGCTCGTTAACCTAACATATATGTATAAAATTTCGCCGCCGCGTTAACGAAGAAATGTTAACTCCAACCAGGAACTCCCCCCTGTTGCCGTGTTCGAATAGACGTCTATGAACGATGGAGGCTTTCATGCCGCACATGAATCGTGATCAACGCAATGCCGCGTGGCAAGCCGCTAACCAGTGGCGAGCGCGCGCAGCCCAAACCCAACCAACCGGGTTAATGGGTAGCTTTAAACTGTTACTGACATGGTTGGCATTTGGCGCGCTGATGATCGTTGGGGTCGTACTTGGGCTGTTTTTCCTGCTCATTGGCTGGGCAATGATGCCGTTTGTCCGTCATAAAATGAAAAAACGTATGGCGCAGATGCGCGCTGACCACGCTCAAGATATTGGCGGTAGCTACGCTCACGATGATAGCTCGACGCGCCAGTACGATGCGCTAGAAGGCACTTACGAAGTTAAAGACGATCATCGCCGACCTTAGGCGGTCGAATCCCGCCGTTGTTAGGGCGGCGCTTGGATCCAGGCAAATGCCACTGCCAACGTCAGTGGCATGACGACCAAACTCCCCAGATTGCCAATCAGTACCAGCGAAGCCACCTTCTGCGGTGCCAGCTTGTATTGTTCTGCCACAAGATAATTCAGCACCGCAGGCGGCAGCGCGGCAAACACCAGCAGCACCGCCATTTGCAACGAGGTAAGCGGCAGCAGCCACATCAATGGCAATGCAATCACTAAGCCAGAGAGTGGGCAAAGTACGGCACCCAATAGGCCCGTCCGCCAGTCGCTAAAATCAATTTCCAGTAACCGCACGCCCAGCGCGAACAGCATCAGTGGAATACAGATGCCGCCTAGCATGTGCATCGCTTCCAGCAGCCAGCTTGGCAGCGGCACATTGCCGACGTTAACTACCAGCCCGGCAAGGCTCGCGGCCACAATCGGCATGCGTAGCAGTCGCCAAAGCGAGGTGCGTGGGTCCAACATATACAGCCCCACAGAGAAATGCAGCAGCATCTCAACAATAAACACCACCACCGCGGCGGGCAGCACCTCTGGCCCAAAGGCGAGTACCAATAACGGTACGCCCATATTGCCAGAGTTATTAAACATCATCGGCGGCAGGAACACGTTAGTGTCTAACGACAGCCATTTCGCCACTGGCCACAGCACCAGGCCAGACCCAAGCACCACGGCCACTGCTGCGGTGGCAAGCCAAGCGTAATCCGCCAAGGGAGCCTGACGATCCGCTAGCACGGCAAACACCAGCAGCGGAACAAACAGCTCCATATTGAGGGTGTTCAGGCTACGGATATCAGGACTGCGGTAACGCCCGTAGACGGCACCGCATCCGGCGATTAAGAACACGGGTAGCAAGGTGGCTAGAATATGCCCCGTCATGGTTCAAGAAAACGCTGCCAAAGTGCGATAACCACATCACGATGGGCTTTGAAGGCCTGTGCATCAACGATAGTTTTTTCACCGGTTAACGCAGCACGATGGGTACGGCTACGATAAGCAAGATAAGCGTCGCGCAGCTGATCTGCCTCTAACTCGGTAACATGGCCGCTCTGGGCAAGGGTTTCCAGAATGCGAATATTATCGCTGTAAGCAATCAGTGCGGGGGTTTTATGAGAAAAAGCTAATACAGCGTACTGGCATAAAAACTCAATATCCACCATGCCGCCCGCATCGTGCTTCAGGCTAAACATTTCCCCTTCCACATGATCTGACTGATTTTTTGGACCCAGCCCTTTTGAATCCTGACGTTTGGAGCCAAGGTGTTCGCGCATTTTATGGCGCATGCTAACCACATCATCGCGCAAGGCGTGCAGGTCACGCTTACGTTGCAGCATGTCTCCACGGATAACATCGAACTTCTCCGCTAATGAGGCGTGGCCCGCCACGACACGCGCCCGTACTAGCGCCTGGTGCTCCCAGGTCCAGGCATTTTGACGCTGATACTCCGCAAAAGCGTCTAAAGACGTCACCAATAATCCCGCATTGCCCGAAGGACGAAGGCGCATATCAACCTCGTAGAGGCTGCCTGCCGGCGTTACCGCTGTTAACAGGTGAATAATGCGCTGCCCTAATCGGGTAAAAAATACCGGCGTATCAATCGGCCTAGCGCCATCGGTGGTGCCTTTTCCATCGCTATCATGGAGAAACACCAAGTCCAAATCAGAGCCATAACCCAGCTCAATGCCCCCTAACTTACCGTAGCCCACAATCAGAAAAGCAGGCTCCCGTGCATTCAGTCCTTCTGGCACGCCATGTTTGCGCGTGACATGCTTCCAGGCCATTGCCAGCACGGCATCCAGAATCACTTCAGCGATGTACGTTAAGTAATCGCTCACCTTCATCAGGTGGCGTGTCCCAGCGATATCCGAAGCAGCAACATGAAGCATCTGCGCATGCTTGAACACGCGTAGCGCTTCTAACTGCGCCTCATCATCATCTTCGGGTAAACGGTTTAACGTTTGGCGTAGCTCATCGGCAAGCCGTGACTTATCGGCAGGCGTATATAGCGTGTCTGGCGTTAACAGTTCATCAAGCAGAATGGGGTAGCGTGCCAGCTGTTCAGCAATCCAAGGGCTTGCTGAACAGAGTCGCATGAGGTGTTCAAGGGTTTGGGGATTTTCTCGCAGCAACGCCAGGTAGGCGGTACGTCTTAGCACAGACTCAATGAGCGGCTGTACCCTAGACAGCGCCGTATCCGGCAGTTCGCTTTCTGCGACGGCGCTCAGCAGAAGTGGCATCAGGGCATCTAGCCGCTCAAAGCCAATGCGCTGCATGCTTTGCACTTGGCGGGAGTGGTAAAGACTGTGCAGCCGTTTGAGCGCTTTGTCAGGTGCTAGAAAACCGGCACCTGTCAGTAGTGCTAGCGCTTCTTCTCGCTCTAGCTCACCACGCCATAGAGTGCGCCACTCAGCTAAGCCAAGGCTGGCATCGTCTTTCTCATCATCTGCGTCCTCTTCAGGATCGGCAATCACCGCATCAAAGTGCTGGCGCACACGTTCGCGCACTTCATCGAGCTGCGCCATTAAACCTGGCCAATCTTCATGCCCCATGGCAAAGGCGACACGTTCACGATCTTCATCGTCCACCGGCAGCGTTTGAGTTTGGCGATCTTCGAGCGCCTGGATGGCGTGTTCAACGTCACGTAGAAAGGCGTAATCCGGCAACAAGTCATCGACAACGGCTTGGGGTAACAAGCCTAGCTCAGGCAATCGATTCAGCGCGGTCTTTAGCGACGTTACCTGAAGTTCCGTATCACGGCCGCCACGAATCAGCTGAAAGGCCTGCACAACGAACTCGACTTCTCGTATGCCGCCAGGCCCTAATTTGATGTTGCTCTGCATTCCCTTACGTTTTACTTCCCGGTTGATCATCGCCTTTAACTCACGCAGCGACTCGATCGCGCCAAAATCCAGGTAACGGCGGTATACAAACGGTCTGAGACTTGCCAATAGCTCTTGGCCAGCATCTAGGTCCCCGCCGACAGGCCGCGCCTTGAGCATGGCATAGCGCTCCCATTCTCGACCCTGGTCTTGGTAGTAGCTGGAAAGCATCGAGAAGTTGCCCACCAGCGGGCCGCCATCACCCAGCGGGCGCAGACGCATATCCACTCGAAATACGAAGCCATCGGCCGTCATGGCATCAAGTGCTGCAATCAACTTTTGGCCAAGCTTAGTGAAGTACTCCTGATGCTCAAGTGGCTTTCGCCCCCCTTCGGTCTCGCCTTTTTCTGGAAAGGCGAAGATCAGATCGATATCAGATGAGAGGTTGAGCTCTCCCGCGCCGAGCTTACCCATGCCCAGTACGACAAGCCGCTGCTCTGAGCCGTCCGCGCGCGCCGCCGGCATCCCCCAGCGAGGGGCATAAAAACGCTCAAGCCAGCTTAGCGCAGCTTCAATACAGACTTCCGCCAGCCACGAGACCGCCTGAGCGGTGTCCCACATGGTGTAACCGTCAGGGCGATTCAGGTCACGCCATACAATGCCAAGCATGCGGGCACGACGAAAGCGGCGGATGGCACGATGCATGGCCTCTTCATCATCAGCATTTTCCAGCGCATCGTCTAACCAGCTCGCCTGCGTGTCTTTGCTGGGCGTCACATCCAATTCGCCCGCCACATCCAAATCAATCAGCCAATGGGGGTAGCGCGCTAAGGTCTCTAACGCGAAGCTCGAGATAGAAACGACTTTCGCTAACGCTTCACAGCGCGTGTTGGAAAGTGCCTCCCAACTGCTAGAAGGCAACGGCTGCTTGGTCATTGAAGCAATATTATCAGCCTGACTAAGCGCTTCACTTAACCGCTGCCATGCACGCTGCGCGGCGGGTTTAAGCGCTGTTGGCAGCACTTCCTGGGGTAAAAACGCATCGTTTAACTGCATAACCACCTCTCTGCCAAGCGTTTATTATGTTGATTGATGAAGCTAACCACTGGCTGGGCTGAATAGACACGCCTTAGCCCATCAATTTTTGCCAGCCTAACAGTCCCCAGGTTAAGCCCGCCATGATCAGTGACAGCATAACCGCCGCCGAGCCAATATCTTTAGCACGCCCAGAAAGCTCGTGATGTTCGGTGCCAATACGGTCGACCACGTTCTCAATGGCACTATTAAGGAGCTCCACAATCAGCACCAGAAACAGGCTGCCAACCAGCAGTAGCCAGCTCACGGGGCCGTCGCCAATCCACCAAGCAAACGGCAGCAACACTGCGGTAATGCCCACTTCTTGGCGAAACGCCGCTTCATTTCTAAAGGCGGCCTTGAGCCCTTTCCATGAATAACGCGTAGAGTGCAGTAAATGGGTTAACCCTGTATGTCCTGGCTTCATACCCGTTGCCTCGGCGGTAAAAAATTATGATTAATTAGCCAATATCATCGCATCTAAATCCAGTGACAGCGGATCGAGCACCTCGGCCCAGCTCAGGTAAGGCGTGCTGCCACTGCCGTTAACTAACACGCTAAACACACCCCACTGCCCTTGAGCAGTACGGAAATAGCCCCCCACCGAGCGAACGGCAAACGGCTGATTGAGTGTGCC
>SKHS01000300.1 GCA_007116835.1 Halomonas sp. | reverse complement strand
AGGCGCTTGATTGATGCCCGATAATATCCGTCAACACGGTTTTTTGCAGCACCTCTCGATCGTGATGTTGCTCAGTAAAGTCGCAGGCCGTTTCTAACAGCCCCAAAGCACGTCGTGCATCACCGGCGCTGGCATGGGCAAGCGCCTCTAACACGCCATCCTCTACGTCAATACGGCGCTTACCTAAACCACGCAGTGGGTCGGCTAGCGCGCGTTTTAGTACCTGAATAAGCTCATCATGGGTCAGCGGTTTTAGTACATAGACTCTGGCGCGGGAAAGCAGCGCTGAGTTGACCTCAAAAGAGGGATTCTCCGTGGTCGCGCCGATTAACGTCAGCAAGCCAGACTCCACGTGGGGAAGTAGGGCATCCTGCTGACTTTTGTTTAAGCGGTGAATTTCATCTAGGAAAAGAAGCGTGGCAGACGTGCGCTGTTGGGCGCGCTCCACCGCCAAACGAATGTCTTTGACACCGGCCATGACGGCACTTAAATGCTCTAGGTGAGCGCCTGAGGCATGCGCCAGTAACTCCGCTAGAGTGGTTTTGCCCACGCCAGGTGGCCCCCATAGCATCATTGAACGCACCATCCCAGACTCCGTCATTCTGCGCAGCGGTTTGTTAGGCCCCACTAGCGCCTGCTGGCCGACATAATCATCTAGGGTTAGCGGCCGCATACGGTAAGCAAGTGGTACGCCTTCTCCTGACGTGACGGGCGAACGGTCAAACAGATCCATATAGACGTTCCCTATAAATTTTCATCGTCAATTTAGCCATTGAACAATCAACGATTAACAAGTGTCTGTGGTAAATAATGTTACGTCAGGCTACCTTTGGGCATAGTTAAGCGATAAGCATCTGCCTGCTGAGGTAGTGTTTGGGGCGCACGGTAGCGATTAACACCCGTGTAGTTGAACTAAGTTTATGATCATGTGCCTACGCTTTGGAAGGGAAGAGGCGACAGGTAGAATACTTATAAAGGAGACGGCAAGATGTTAAACCAACTTCGTCTAGATCATGCCAATATGGCGCGAATGCTCCATGTGCTACAGCTTAAACATAAAACGCTAGCTGACGGAGAGCGTCCCAATTTTCAACTGATGCGCGAGGTTGTGGACTATATTTTGTCGTATATGGATGGCTTTGCGGCACCATTAGAAAAAATTTGCGTTGAGCGGCTTCAAGAGCAGGCGCCAGAGCACCTTCCTTTGATGGAGAAAATGGCGAGTGATTACCGCGAGCTGAAGCCGCGGCTGTTACGCTTATCTAACGATATCGATATGATCCTGATGGATAATGTGCTGCCGATGGATCGCTTTGCAGATGCCTTAAAAGCCTACCTTGAAGCACACCGTGGCTATTTGCGCCAGGAGCGGGAAGGGCTGTTCCCATTGATAGAAAAGCACTTTAGTGCAGAAGATATGGAAGAGTTGCGCCAGGCGTTGCCAGAAAGCGCTGCCAAAGAACTGGAGCGTTTGCAGTCGGCTTATCCTGACTTATATGCCGAGCTGCGCGGTGCCGAGGTGCCATCACTGTAGTGTGCAAGCCAAGCAGTCAGAGCGTAACGGGGCGTGTTAAACTAACGCCCCGTTTTTTATTGGCGGCCTGGGAGGCTTGGCATGTGTAACGTGTACTGGATAGGTAAGCCATGATGTCAGGGCCTGTGCTGCTGTTTGATTCAGGCGTAGGCGGGCTTTCTGTGGTCTCTGCGCTGCGCCAGCACTATCCCAGGTTGCCTATGTGCTATGCCTGCGATAATGCTTGGTTGCCCTACGGCTTGCGTGATGATGTAACGCTTTCCAAACGTATTGTGGCGGTATGCAAAGCAGCGGTGGATGCCTGTCAGGCGAGTGTCTTAGTGGTGGCGTGCAATACGGCGAGTACCCTGGCGTTGGAGGGGCTGCGGCAAACGCTGGATATTCCAGTAGTGGGGACAGTGCCCGCTATTAAGCCTGCGGCGCGGAGCAGCCTGACGCGCCATATTGGCTTGTTAGCCACCACGGCTACCGTCAATAGACCCTATACGCAGGCGCTGATTAATAGCTTCGCCAGTGACTGTATTGTGACGAAGGTGGCCGCGGATGCATTGGTCACGCAAGCGGAATTATGGCTGTCCGGCGTGCCGCTTGATGAGCAAGGCGTACAGCAAGCGCTGTCACCTTTATGGCAGGCAACCCAGCATACGCCTGCGCTTGATACGGTGGTGCTTGGCTGTACCCACTTCCCCCTGTTAAAGCCTATGTTGGTCTCACTGTCACCAAAGCCTCTCATTTGGGTAGATTCTGGCGATGCCATTGCCCGTCGGGTAGGTCAGGTCGCCCCCAACCGGATGAACGCCACACCTGATGGTCGCTGTTTTACCACTGCACCAGCGGCGCAGCTCACCATAGGGCTTTCGCGCTACGGCTTTCAACCGCCCCAGTTATTAACCGTGTCGGATACTGGTCGCTGATTGAGTAACCCGCTGTGTTAGGCCGCCTGTTTTTCGTGATATTACCGACTTCAAACTACCTGCTTGAAAGGAGCCACCTTGGCGATTCCTGTTGTAGAACCCGAACGTTACGCTGAACAGCTTGCTGAAAAGCAAGCCTACGTGGAGCAGACTTTTGCGGCGTTTACCACGCCTACGCTTGATGTCTACCCTTCGCCGCCAAGCCACTATCGGCAGCGCTGCGAATTTCGCATTTGGCACGAAGAGGACGACCTTTTCTATGCCATGTTCGACGTTGATCCGGACAATCCGAAAAATAAACGCGTGGTGCGTTTGGACCAGTTTCCTGTGGCCAGTGCGCATATTAATGCGTTGATGCCGCGTCTGCGCGAGGCGTTTTTGGCCAGCGACGAGCTCCGTCGCCGACTGTTTCAAGTCGAGTTTCTAACCACGCTGTCCGGTGAAGCCTTGGTGACGCTGATTTACCACCGCCCGCTAGGTGACGCCTGGGAAGCCGAGGCCCGTGCATTGGAACAGGCGCTTGGCATTATGATTATTGGCCGCTCCCGCAAGCAGCGCTTGGTGCTCACCCGTGACCATGTGTGGGAGCGCCTAACGGTGGATGGCCGCGAGCTGGTTTATCAGCAGGTCGAAAACAGCTTTACTCAGCCCAATGCACACATTTGCCAGACAATGCTGAGCTGGGCAAGAGAAGCCACCGCGGGGCGTCAGAATCAAGATCTGGTAGAGCTTTACTGTGGTAATGGCAACTTCACCATTGCCTTGGCGGATAACTTTCGCCGTGTGCTGGCTACCGAGATTTCACGTACTTCAGTGGCCAGCGCTAACGTCAATCTAGACGCTAATGGCGTGACCAACGCCCATGTGGCAAGGATGTCGGCAGAAGAGTTTGCGCTAGCGCTAAAGGGTGAGAAAAGTGGCCGCCGAGTAACAGAAATGGCGCTGGAAGCGTACGACTTTTCCACGGTGCTGGTTGACCCACCGCGCGCAGGGCTAGATGCACAAAGCTGCTATCAAATCAGCGAATATGACCAGATCGTCTATATTTCATGCAACCCGGCAACACTTGCTGAAAACTTAGCCATACTGACTAAGACACATAACATTGAGCGGTTTGCGTTGTTTGATCAGTTTCCATTTACCGATCACTGTGAATGCGGTGTCCTGCTAGCGCGGCGAGACCCTGAGTAAATGTGAGCTTGTCAATAGTGCTTATGATGCATAAGCGGCATACACCATGAATAACCTGTCAGTTGGTTAGGGAGACGGGCAGCGGTAGCGTAAGCTAACAAAAAGAGTGGCCTAAAGGCCTATTGTCCTTCGTTTTTTATGGCCTAAGTTGTGGCCCCAGGCAGTTGAGGTGATGGATGCATTACGTTGCGATTGAAGAGAGTCGGCAGGATCTTTTAAAGCAGCTACAAGAGCGACTGGATGCGCGACTGGAGCCTGCGCGAGCGGCGGATGTCGAAGCGTTTGCGCGCCACTTTTACGCTACCGTTCCAGTAGAGGACCTAGTGGATCGGCGGTTGGACGACCTGTATGGCGCTACTCTGTCGGTCTGGCAGTTTTTGCAGCATCATGACCCAGACTGCCCAAAGGTTCGCATCTTCAACCCCGACTTTGAAGAGCACGGTTGGCAGTCCACCCACACTTTCGTGGCGGTATTGCATGAAGACATGCCGTTTTTGGTGGATTCGGTACGCATTGAGCTCAACCGTCGTGGCCTAACCGTTCATGCTATCCAAAACGCTGTCTTTGCCGTGGCACGGGACGGTCAGCACCAGCTTAAAACGTTAACCTCCCCCAGAGACGAAAACGCCCCGGAATTACGTGAGTCGCTGATGGTCATTGAAGTGGATCGCCACTCTGACCCTGAGTCACTGGACAAGATTGAGCAGAATCTTCGCGAAGTATTGCGTGATGTTCGTACGGCGGTAAGCGATTTTGACGCCATGTGCGGCCAAATTACCAATGCTATTCAAGAGTTAGAAAAAAACTGCCCGCCGCAAATTGATCCAGATGACCATGAAGAAGCCATCGCGTTTTTAGAGTGGCTGCTAAAAGATAACTTCACCTTCCTTGGCTACGATGAGTATCTGCTAGAAGACGGTAAGTTAAAGCGTGACTCAAATAGCGTGCTAGGGGTTTTCCGCCTTGACCAGCCCCGTTACCGCGAGCGCATCCGTACTGAAGAAGGTATCGATGAGCACAATGCCTACGTGCTAGTTCCCCAGCTGCTATCGTTTGCCAAAAGTGCCCACCATTCTCGGGTTCACCGCCCTACATATCCCGATTACATTACCATTGACCGCTATGACGATGACGGCAATGTGATCGGCGAACGCCGCTTCTTTGGCCTGTTTACCGCCACGGTATACAACGAATCACCACGCAATATTCCGTTACTGCGTCGTAAGCTGAAAGCCGTGATGGATATTGCTGGTTTCAACCCCCAGGGGCATAACGGCAAACAGTTGCTACAAGTGCTGGAAGTCTATCCCCGTGATGACCTGTTCCAGATCAGCACAGAGTCCCTGGCTAGCACGTCGCTGGGCATCCTCAATATCCGCGAGCGCCGCCAGGTGCGCTTGTTTATCCGCGCTGATGTCAGCGGTAAGTTCTACTCCTGCCTGGTATTTGTGCCACGGGACGTGTTCTCCACCGACTTGCGCCAGCGCATACAAGCGATGCTGTGTGATGAACTTGACGCCCGCTTTGGCGACTTCAACACCTACTTATCAGAATCAGTGCTAGCGCGTATTCAGCTTATTCTGCGCTTTAATGGTGATGGGCCAAGCCAGTATGACCTCAAGCGTCTAGAGAATAAGGTGGCACGTTTGGCGCGCAGCTGGCGTGACGAGCTCCAGTCGGCAATGATCGAAGGATTTGGTGAAGAGCGCGCTAACCGGCTGATTGATCAGTTCCAAGATGCTTTCTCGGCGAGCTACCGTGAAGACTTTAACGCCCGTACAGCGGTATTTGATGTTCAGCACCTCTTGAACCTGGATGGTGGCGAAGACCTCTCCTTGTCGCTCTATCGGCCTCTGGAAGAGCAGGCGGGGGGGATGAACCTTAAGCTGTTCCATCATGATACGCAGATACCGCTCTCGGATGTGCTACCGATGATGGAAAACTTAGGGCTGCGTGTGATTGGCGAGCGACCCTATGATATTAATGCCCCCCAGCAGCGTTACTGGGTGCATGATTTTGAACTAGAACACAGTCGCGAAGGCATCAATCTTAGCGATATGCGCGATGCGTTCAGTGAAGCTTTCAAGCGCATTTGGGCGGGAGAGGCAGATAACGATGCCTTCAACCGCCTGATTATTGGCGCGGGGCTGGATTGGCGTGAAGTCGCCATGCTGCGTGGCTATGCGCGCTATTTAAAGCAGATCCGTTTTGGTATGTCCCAGGACTACATTGCGACGACGCTGGTTAATTATCCGGCCATTACCCAAGCGCTGGTTGAGCTCTTTAGACTGCGGTTTGATCCTGCACAGCAGCCCAGCAATCTAGAGGAGTGTATTGCCCGTTTAAATGAGCACTTGGAAGGGGTGGCGAGCCTTAACGATGATCAGCTGCTGCGCCGCTTTATGGAGCTGATTCAAGCAACGCTGCGTACCAACTACTATCAAAAAGCCGATGATGGGCGCGTTAAAGACTACATCGCTTATAAGCTGGAGCCGTCAAAAGTTACCGGCATGCCCAAGCCACGCCCGGCGTTTGAGATCTTCGTTTGCTCGCCCCGCGTAGAAGGTGTTCACCTACGTGGCGGCAAGGTCGCCCGTGGTGGGTTGCGCTGGTCAGATCGTCACGAAGATTTCCGCACCGAAGTCTTGGGTCTAGTGAAAGCCCAGCAGGTAAAAAACGCGGTAATTGTGCCGGTGGGCGCTAAAGGTGGTTTCGTATGTAAGCGCATGCCAGAAAATGCCGACCGTGAAACCCAGCAAAAAGAAGGTATCGCCTGTTACCAACTCTTTATTCGCGCGCTGTTGGATGTGACCGATAACCTTGTCGGTGGTGCAGTGGTGCCCCCGCAAAACGTGGTTCGCCATGACGATGACGATAGCTACCTCGTGGTTGCCGCTGATAAAGGTACCGCGACCTTCTCGGATATTGCGAACGAGATCTCGGTCGAGTACGGCCACTGGTTGGGAGACGCCTTTGCCTCTGGTGGTGCTAACGGCTACGACCATAAGAAAATGGCGATTACCGCGCGCGGTGCCTGGGAATCCGTCAAGCGCCATTTCAAAAATCTAGATGTGAATACCCAGCAAGATTTGTTCACGGTAGTAGGCATTGGCGATATGGCCGGTGACGTGTTCGGCAACGGCATGCTGTTGTCGGATAAAATCCAGCTAGTGGGCGCGTTTAACCACCTGCACATTTTTGTTGATCCGAACCCCGATGCCGCGGCGGCCTTCGCTGAACGCACGCGGTTGTTCAACCTTCCTCGTTCCAACTGGGAAGATTACAGTGCCGAGCTGATTTCACAAGGTGGCGGGGTCTTTAGCCGCAGCGCCAAATCGATTCCCATCACGCCGGAAATGCAGCAAGTGTTTGGGATTCAAGAGACGCGCCTGTCTCCGAATGACCTGATTCGCGCCATGCTGACGTCAAAGGTTGATCTGTTATGGAACGGCGGTATCGGCACTTATGTGAAGAGTTCCGATGAGACCGACGCCGACGTAGGCGACAAAGCCAACGATGCGCTGCGTATTAACGGTGCTGAGCTGAACTGCCGCGTAGTAGGCGAGGGTGGCAACCTGGGCTTAACCCAGCGTGGCCGAATGGAAGCCGCTGCCCATGGCGTACGCGTCTACACTGACTTTATTGATAATGCCGGTGGGGTTAACTGCTCTGACCACGAGGTCAATATCAAGATTTTGATCGATGAGGTGGTGAAGCGCGGTGATATGACCGATAAACAGCGTAATCAGCTGCTGGCCGATATGACCGAAGAGGTCGCTAATCTGGTTATTTTGGATAACTATCGCCAAACTCAGGCGCTGGATCTGTCGGAAATTCTGTCTCACCAAGGTATGGGGCCATACCGTCGCTTTATTAGTGAGCTTGAGTCGGCTGGGCAAATTGATCGTGAGCTGGAGTTCTTGCCTTCTGACGATGTGCTTAAAGAGCGTGCTAGTCATGACCAGGGGATGCGCCTGCCTGAGCTGGCAGTGCTTATCTCCTACGCTAAAAGCACTCTGAAAGGCGATCTGATTAACTCTGATGTACCAGATGATCTCTACATTCATCGCCATCTGGAGCGCCTGTTCCCTGAGGTGTTGACGCAGCGCTACCAGACCGAAATGTATGACCACCGGTTGAAGCGGGAAATTGTGGCCACTCAGGTCGCCAACGACCTAGTCGATCACATGGGCATTGTGTTTGTACGCCGCCTGATGGACTCAACCGGCGCAGGCCGTGCGGATATCGCCCGCGCCTACGTGGTTGCCCGAGATGCGTTTAATTTGACCGCGCTGTGGGAGCAGATTGAAGCGTTGGACAACCAGGTGCCGAACCGGGTGCAGTACTCCATGATGCTGGATCTGATGCGCATGATCCGCCGAGCTACGCGCTGGTTCCTGCGTCAGCATATGGGGCTGTCTACCCAAGATGCCATTGAATACTTCGGCCCGCGTTTGGCTCAATTGCAAGAAAGTATTGGTGAGCTGCTCAGCGGTGAAGAGCAAGCTGCATGGCGTCAGCGGTGCGACGAACTTCAAGCGGCGGGCGTGCCTGAAGCGCTAGCCACGACGGTAGCCGCTGCGCCAAGCCTTTACGCAGGTTTAGGTATTATTCAAGCAGCGCGTATCACTAATGAGAAGCCTCAGCGTGTGGCTGAAGTGTTCTACGAAATCGGTAGTCGACTGGAACTGCCCTGGATGATTCAACAGGTCACCCAGCTAGAAGTACGTGATGCATGGCAGGCCCAAGCACGTGAAACCTTCCGTGATGATATCGACCGCCAGCAGCTGGCGCTAACCACCAGTGTACTCAAGCTGGAGGCAGGCAGCCGCGATACCCAAGAGCGCGTGGCTCAGTGGTTAGAGCAACACGCCGAGCTGCATCGCCGCTGGTGCCGCCTGATTGATGAAGTACGTAGTGGTAGTGAAGGCGGTTTTGCGCTGTTTGCGGTTGCTATACGTGAACTGGTCGACTTGGCTGAAAGCGACAGCGAAGCGTAATGTAAACGTCTGCTATGTAAGCTTGGCTGATGAGTAACACGACCTACCGCGCCCTTAACCAGGGCGCGGTTTTTTTTTGGCGATCTGTTGTCGCTGAACTGTCTGTGTCCTTTTAGTCGGATTGTCTTTCTACACTGCCTTTCTAGCTGAACGGTCTTGCGGTGGGTATCGTCTTTCTCATTGCTCAGCGCTGCGAAGATAATAGGATGTGCGCTATACTCTGCGCGCCGCGCCCGGCTGTTAGCCTCTATGCCCACTGCCCAGGAGAGTCTCACTGATGTATAACCTCGCCCGTTCACTGTTGTTTCGCTTAGACCCGGAAACGTCTCATGGGCTGGCGCTCAGTACGCTAGATGCACTGCATCGTGTTGGGGGCGTTCAGCGAGTTTATGGTGACCCAGTGAGCGACCCTGTTGAGCTGATGGGGCTGCGCTTTAGCAACCGGGTAGGTCTGGCGGCAGGGCTGGATAAAAACGCCGACCATTTGGATGCGCTGGGCGCGTTGGGCTTTGGGTTTGTTGAAGTCGGCACCGTGACACCCAAAGCCCAGTCAGGTAATCCTAAGCCGCGTCTCTTTCGGCTTGCGGGCCACGAGGCGATCATTAACCGCTTTGGTTT
>SKHS01000245.1 GCA_007116835.1 Halomonas sp. | reverse complement strand
GAGGATGGCCGTATTCCCATGTCAGATGGTGCTGGCGTGGTTGAAGCGGTTGGCGAAGGTGTTAACGAGTTCGCTGTGGGTGATGCGGTGGTATCGACGTTTTTCCCAGGTTGGCTCGAAGGGCCTGCGCGAATCGCTGATTTTCGCACTACCCCAGGAGATGGCATTGATGGCTATGCCCGCGAGCAGGTGGTGGCATCCGCTAATTCGTTCACCCATCAGCCGAAAGGTTACAGCCATGCGGAAGCGGCAACGCTAACCACCGCTGGTTTAACCGCTTGGCGCGCGCTGGTGGTAGATGGTGGCACCAAAGCGGGGGACACCGTCCTGGTATTGGGTACTGGCGGCGTTTCCATTTTTGCGCTGCAGTTTGCCAAGATGATGGGTGCTCAGGTAATTGCGACGTCATCTTCCGATGAGAAGCTGGAACGCCTCAAAGCGTTAGGCGCTGATCATGTGATTAATTACAAAACGACGCCAGAGTGGGGTAAGGCCGTTAGTGAATTGACCGCTGGCGAAGGGGTCGATCATATTGTGGAAGTCGGCGGCCCCGGCACGTTGCCGCAATCCATTGATGCGGTCAAAATTGGTGGGCATATTGCTTTAATTGGCATACTTACCGGTCGCCAGGGAGATATCCCAACGATTAAGCTAATGGCAAAACAGGCCACGCTGAAAGGTTTGATTGTGGGTAGCCGCCGAGACCAAATTGATATGATCCGCGCCATTGATACCCTCGGCCTCAAGCCGATTATCGACCGAGAGTTTGCGCTACACGAGATTGCCGATGCGTTTCGTCATCAGGAATCAGGCAAACACTTCGGCAAAATCTGCCTAACCTTCTAGTCTCACTGGGAGGGCGCATGACGTTGCTGTTAGGCAAGTGAAGTAAAGCGGTCATTTACGTAGAATGGCCGCTTTTATTTGCCGGTGACATCCATGCAACATATCGCCCATCTTATTCATAGCACGTTACCTTCCCCGTTTGCCGTAACGGGTATGCGGGTTCTGGAGCGCAACGCCGCGCGAGCTATCGTGACCCGTGATGACACTATCTTGCTGTTGTACACCGAACGCTACGATGATTTCAGTTTTCCAGGCGGCGGAATTGATCCAGGAGAAAGCCCTGAAGTTGGTTTACACCGTGAGCTTTATGAAGAAACTGGAGCGCAAGATATCCAGGTCATGTCGCATTTTGGGTACGTGACTGAATATACGCCTACTTGGAAGAAACAGTGGGACGTCATGTTTCAAATATCCCACTGGTTTACCTGCCACATTGGCAGCACATTAGGGCAGGCAAACCTGGAATATTACGAAGCAGCCAACGGTATGTCGGCGAAATGGGTATCGCTAGAGGATGCGCTTAACCATAACCGTGATGTGATATCGCGTCAGCCTGCCAGCATGGGGTTATCTATTCATCGCGAGACGCTGGTGCTGGAACGCGTTGCTTCTATGTTGGCAGACTGATTGATCTCGTTATCAAGCGTCATCGCTTTGACGGCTGTACACAACTCCTTTGACTTCAAGCTCCCAAATGTCGTCATAAGGCACTGTCACGCCGTCGATGTCGCCTGGGTCGCCGGTGCTGTTTTTAATCTGCGTTTCTGGGATAACCTTTAATCCCGTTAAACCGACGTGTTGAATACGTGCGCTAAACCGATTTCCTTCGTGGTCAATAAGCACCCGTTCGCCTGCAATGCACTTTGAAAGCTTCTCATGCAGTTCTGCCATTGTGACGTTAATCACGCTCATCATCGCCTCCTGCGCATCGTTCTCATGTTGGTTAGCTCTTGCTTATTAATGACTCTATTTTAGACGATAAGTTCGGCTAGCCCCTTAATGTCTCTACGCGTCATGCTAACCTTAATCCACTTATTTATGTTCGAGGCGGCATATGACGCAGCGCTTATCGAAGTCTGCTTTATCGCCATGGCAAGTCGTGGCACTTGAATCGTTTCAAACACCAGAGCAAACCCAAGCTAGCCAGTGGTGGCGTAGTTGGCGCGCAGCAACCACGTGGATAATTGGTAAAGAGGCCTCGGAACGCCAAGCAAAGGAAGAGAGCGAGCTGCGTAAGCTGCCTGAAGTCGCGCTTTCACATTGGGTACCTGCCATTGATTGGTCGCCCGCAGCTAATGCCCTTAGCCAAGCCGTGGATGAATATGCTGATGCGCCGATTGTACTGTTTATTTCCCCCCCTTACGGTGGCCACGATGCAGTTGTTCGTCGCTGGGCGGAGCAGCATGGTGTCAACTGTCTGCCTACGCCAACCTTTACAGAGCTGGCGGAGGGGGGCCTTGAGTGGGTCGAGCGCTATGGTCAGCAGCGCCAATGGGCAATTCCTGCCTTAGAGCGGCATTTTTTGCGTCACACCCTAGGTGTGCAGGGGGTGCGCGAATGGTTAGAGCGGGCATTAAGCGGACGGTTAGGGCAGGGCGTCATTGGTTGCGACAGTTGGAGTTACGCTTATCTTCAGCATGCAGTGGGCTTGGAAGGTGTGCCTGTGGTTACCCTGCAGGCTCTAGAGGGAGAGCAGCTTGCGCACTATTTTGCGCACTTAGCGCAAGGAGAGGGGTGTCCTACGGTGTATAGCTCCCGAACGGGAAAGCCGATACTTACTAGTGATAACGGCGATAACATCAAACGCGAGCGCCCCTGTAAAGAGTTGCAACGGTTGGCAGCGCATTGTCGCGGCCATTTGGGCATTGCTTGGTACTACTGGCGAGAGCGCTTGCGAAAGCCGGTTGAAAGCTGCGATACCGAGCGCTCTGACGAGCAGGATCAAGACGCGCTATGGTTGCTGGATGCATTGGCAGAGGCAGAGCTGCCCGCTGATACTGGCGATATAGCAACGCTATTGCTACATGCCTTGTTAATTCACGGCGGGTTAGAGGATCAGGCGCTGAGCTATGTTCTGCCATTTTCACAACATGAAGCGCTGGGCGCTCGATTGGCGCTGGCTCGCCAAGAAATTCTTAGTTGTCATCAAGGGCGTTGGCAAGTGGCTCCCTTAAGCTACGCCAGCGTAAGGCAACTGCTGGAATCGCGTAACTACCTAGTGGACCCGCTTTAGGAGCTGACATGGACGATCAAGAGCAGTACGCCAAACTGTTTAATGAATTTGATAGTCAAATGTTGATCACATTAGGCGTCATTCTAGTCAGCACAGTGATACTGATCATTGCTAGTCAGCGGGGACTCAACTGGTTGGCTAATCGACTTCATGGACAGCTGCGGTTCCGAGTGTTTGCGCTAGTGCCGCTAACCCGATTATTGATATTAATTACCGCGCTCGCCATTGCGGTTCCTATTGTTATTGAGCCTTCCTTGCGCAATATGGTGACGCTGCTGGGCGCAATTGGCTTAGCGATAGGGTTTGCTCTAAAAGACTACGTCAGCAGCCTAATTGCCGGAGTGGTATCTGCCGTTGAGCTGCCCTATCGGCCTGGAGACTGGGTCGATATTGAGGGTACCTACGGCGAAGTAAAGCACGTTGGAATGCGCACTGTAGAAATCCTCACGCCTGACGATGACCTGGTTGCGGTGCCTCATCTTAAATTGTGGGACTCCGCTATTTATAACGCTAATAATGGTGGCACTAGCCTTCAGTGTGTCGCAAGTTTTTACCTACACCCAGAACACGAGGCTGGATGGGTGCGTGAGGTATTACGAGATGTCGCATTAACGAGTGCCTATCTTAAGTTTGATAAGCCAATTATTGTCGTGGCAGAGGAGAAACCTTGGGGAACCCATTACCGTATTCGTGCCTACCCGGTAGACCCACGACAACAGTTTTTGTTTATTACCGATTTAACGGTACGCGGTAAACAGGTGCTAAGTGGCGCGGGGATCACCCCTGCACTGCTGCCGCCCGATACGGCCTTTGAGACACGGGGTGCTGCCAGCTAATGAGTGTATCTGAGTCGCTTTATATTGGTTGGGATGTGGGGGGCTGGAATTGCGATAATAATCCTACCAGCCGCGATGCGCTGGTGGTGTTAGATGAAGCACGCCACTTAGTGGGAGCACCGTGGCGAGGCAACCTGAGAGCCACGCTCAATGAATCGCATACCAGCCGCGACGTGATTAATCGCCTGTTGGGGCTTTGCCAGTACACGGCAAGTGGCAGTGAACGAGTGATGATGGCAATTGATACGCCGCTTGCGTTACCCATGGCGCTGTTAGCACTGGCTAGAGGCGACGCTGTCGACACACTGGGCCGCTCACAAGACAACCCATATTTGTATCGCGAAACGGAACGCTGGCTGTTTCAGCGGGGCGTCACGCCACTTTCACCTATCAAAGATATGATTGGCAGCCAGGCCACCAAAGGCATGCACCTGCTGGCGCGCTTTGCACCGCATATCGCCGCCTGCGGGCAGTGGCAAAGTGCTGATGGTGCGCTGAGTGTAGTAGAAGGCTACCCAACGCCCGCCAAGCGCTCTGCGGCGTTTGCTGCACTACGTCATCAGGTAACCATGCCCCCTGAGTTTGCTTCTATGTTGCACCAGCCAACGCCAACGCAGCAGGATATTCAGGATGCGTGGCACTGCGCACTCCTTGGCTGGAGCTTAGAACACGCTAAAGAGACAATTGCTTGGCCGCCAGCAGAGATGCCAGCGGCCGAAGGATGGATTTTCGTCCCTCGTGACGCCTTAACCGAGTGATGGCTTAAGCGGTTTCTTCAGGCAACTCGGCACTGTGGAAAACGTTTTGAACATCGTCTAGTTCTTCCAACATACCCAGCAGTTTCTCAAACATCACCACGTCGTCGCCTTCGATGGGCGTAGGTGTTTGGGGAAGGAACTGAATCTCGTCAACCTCGAAGTCGACCTCGCCGAACGCATCCAACAGCGCTTGTTTGGCTTTAGCGTAATCGGTGTGCGGAGCAAACACCGTGATGCGCTCTTCTTCCTGCTCGATATCGGTAACGTCGACATCTGCTTCCATGAGTGCTTCAAGTACGGCTTCTTCATCACTACCCGCAAACGAAAAAATCGCGCAGTGATCAAACATGTGGCTGACGCTGCCGGGAGTGCCGATTTTGCTTTTGGTTTTGGTAAAGCAGCCGCGCACATCACCAAAAGTGCGGTTGGGGTTGTCAGTCAAACAGTCGACGATCACCATAACATTACCGGGGCCAAAGCCTTCATAGCGCGCCGGTGAAAAATCTTCGCCGCCTGCGCCGCTGGCCTTATCTAAGGCTTTATCGATGACATGGGATGGCACTTGATCTTTCTTAGCACGCTCCATTAAACCGCGCAGCGCAAGGTTGCCGTTAGGGTCCGTGCCGCCTGCCTTAGCGCAGACGTAAATTTCACGCCCATACTTGCTATAAACCTTGGTTTTCGCAGCGGCCGTTTTGGCCATGGATTCCTTACGGTTTTGAAACGCCCTACCCATATTGAAGTCCTTTATTAGCCATGAACCGCCTGCAGTGCAGGCGTCATCGTTATCAAAAAGGGGAAAATTTTACCCAACAGCGTACCATGCTAACAGCGTTATTTAAGGGGGCGGATGTATTCGCTAAAACGTCCGCGTGGCTGGCGTATACTCAGCCAACCTATATTGCTGCCTTTCAAGGAGAGAAAAATGCCGTTGACACTCTGGCTATCGCTAGCTGCTATTTGTGCCATGGGGGCGATGTCACCCGGGCCTAGCCTTGCGCTTGTACTGCGTCACACGTTGGGGGGCGGGCGCGTGCCCGGCATGACGGCGGCGGTGTTTCATGCGCTGGGTGTGGGCTTTTATGCGCTGCTTACCGTATGGGGCTTAGGTGCACTCATCGTGCGTCATCCAGAGCTGTTTCAAGTAGTGACATGGCTGGGGGCGGCCTATTTGGCGTGGCTTGGTGTAAAGGCGCTGCGGGCAGGGCGCGGCGGCGGGCTATCACCTGGTGCAGTGGTCACAACGCCGCGCCAAGCGGCCAAGGAAGGCGTGTTGGTGGCGCTGGGTAACCCCAAGCTAATCATCTTTTTTGTGGCGTTGTTAAGTCAGTTCGTAACGCCTGAAATGAGTATCCTTGCCAAAGCGATTATCGTTGCAACGGCCATTGTGATCGACGGCGGCTGGTACGTGCTGGTGGCGGTGGGGCTTTCTCATTCACGGGTGCTGCCGTGGCTTCAGCGCCATGCCCATTGGATCAACCGAATCACTGGTGTGCTACTGATTGCATTGGCATTACGCGTTGTGGCGGGCCCGATGATTTAATAAACCATACTGGTGAAACCGCCGCTGGCGTGGCATGGTAAAACCCATGCGGACACAGTCATTTAGGGGGGCTTGCAATGTCAATTTATGAGCAGGACTGTTACACCCATCAAGGCAAGCCGTTTAACTTACGGGCGCTGCGCGGGCAGGTGTTGTTGGTGGTTAACGTAGCCAGTAAGTGTGGTTTCACCCCTCAGTTAAAAGAGCTTGAAGGGTTCTATCAGCGCTACCGCGACCGCGGTTTTATGGTGCTTGGCTTTCCCTGTAACCAATTTGGTAAACAGTCGCCAGAAAGTGCGGAAGCCTTTTGCGCCTTCGGTGAGCAGCAGTTTGGCGTTAGCTTTCCACTGCTGGAAAAAGTGTCAGTGAATGGCCCCAACACGCACCCCCTGTTTGTGCTGCTTAAGCAAGAAGCGCCAGGCGTACTGGGCACGAAAGCCATTAAATGGAATTTCACCAAGTTTTTAGTAGGCCGCGACGGCAACGTCGTTGCACGTTTTGGCCCAAAAGATCACGGGCTAACGCTGCGCTTAGCTCTTGAAGCTGCTCTTGATAAAGAGTGAGTTTGTTAACACTCGCCGCGGGTCACCATGAGCCGCTGCATCAGCGCAACCCAGCGATGGCGAACCATCATCGTGGTTAACCCTGAAAACAGCGCCCAACTTTTGCGCCGCCAGCCTTTCAGACGCAGGTTATGGCTCACTAGCTGTTTCATTAGCTTGTAATCATCGAACTTGCGCCACTCGCTGGCGATAGACAACTGATGGCGCGACATGACAGGCGCTAGCTCCAGGCGAAAAATCCATTCAAGTTCCTTGAACGTCAACCCGTGTTGTTCAATCACTTCTACCATATGGGCGTAGTCGCGTTCGCTGGGTTCACGATCAAGCCAAAGCGGAGCCAGGGCAAGCCATAGATCGCCGCGCTCATCGACTAGCTGCTGTGCATTCATGATGGCCTCGTCGGCAAGGTGTGGGCAGGCCGCTATCCTGCCGTGAATGGCGAATAAGCTCAAGAGCGGACAGCGCGCGCTGAGACCGCTAGAATACCCCCACTAGCAACTAGCAGTAACATGCTAACAACGGAATCAAACCAATAAAGGGGCTCAACGTGATTATTAAACCGAAAGTGCGTGGCTTTATCTGCACAACGACTCATCCCAAGGGCTGCGAGCAGAATGTTCTTGAACAAATCGAAGTGACCCGAGCGCGTGGTTTAGATAAAGGTCAAGGCCCTAAAAAAGTACTGGTGATAGGTGCTTCCAGTGGCTACGGCCTGGCCGCTCGTATCACCGCGGCCTTTGGTTACGGTGCCGATACGCTGGGCGTGTTTTTTGAAAAACCGAGTAGCGAGAAAAAAACCGGCACCGCTGGCTGGTACAACAGCGCTGCATTTGACAAGTTTGCCAAGCAGGAAGGCCTGTACAGCAAATCAATCAACGGCGATGCGTTCTCTAACGAAGCGCGTGAAAAAGCCATTGAGCTGATTAAGCAGGATATGGGCGAAATTGATCTGGTGGTGTACTCCCTGGCTTCGCCAGTGCGCAAGCTGCCGGATACTGGCGAAGTGAAGCGCTCGAGCCTGAAGCCGATTGGTGAAACCTATCGCGCAACCGCGATCGACACCAATAAAGACGCCATCATCGAAGCAGAAGTTGAGCCTGCTACTCAGCAAGAGATCGACGACACCATCACCGTGATGGGCGGCGAAGACTGGGAGCTGTGGATGAGTGCTCTGGATGACGCAGGGGTGCTGGCCAAAGGTGCGCGCAGCGTGGCGTTCAGCTATATCGGTACTGAAATCACCTGGCCGATTTATTGGCACGGTGCGTTGGGTAAAGCCAAGGAAGACCTTGACCGTGCAGCGGCAGCGATTGATGCCAAGCTTAAAGAGACTGGCGGTGGTGCCAATGTGGCCGTACTTAAATCGGTGGTTACCCAGGCCAGTGCTGCCATTCCTGTGATGCCGCTGTATATCGCCATGGTCTATCGCATCATGAAAGAACAGGGCTTACACGAAGGTACGATTGATCAACTAAATCGCTTGTTTGGTGATTACCTCTACACTGGTCAAGGTGATGCGATGGCCACCGACGACAAAGGCCGGCTGCGCCTTGATGACTGGGAGCTGCGTGACGACGTACAAAAAGCCTGCCAAGACTTATGGCCAGCTGTCACAACAGAGAACCTGTTCGACATTACCGACTATGCTGGTTATAAGCATGAATTCTTGAAGCTGTTTGGCTTTGAGCGTGATGATGTGGATTACGAGGCAGATGTGAACCCTGATGTGCATTTCGATGTCGTCACTCTGTAACGTAACGCATAACCATGAGCGTTAAGTACTGCGTATTTATCGTTCATCTAACCGGAACGCGAGAGGTGGTGTATGGATACCAAGGAAAGCAAAACCCGGGAAGAAGAGAAAGAGCACGTACTAAACCAACGGCTGCCGGAAGATTATGACAATGCTGAGCCCCAGCGCCAGCCGGAAGCCAAGAAGCCAGCAAAGGGGATGCATAAGATGCTACCGCTGGTCATTATCATCCTTGGGTTGCTAGTGGCTGGGTTTTTAATTCTAGGTGCCGGTAACAGCGGCGGTTGATGCTGGTTTTCAACAACAGCCATGGCTAGTAATAGTAAGTGACTGATCCTGATTGCCGGGCCTTGTGTCCGGCAATTTGTATTTATGCACCCTATTTTTGCTTAAAAGGTCATGGCGCTGCCTTCATTTGTACAATTGGGTAAGATGACTGCTCAACAAAACCCTTATCTATGTTGAAGGTGGTTTTATGCAGCCAAGCAACTTGCTATGCCCTCAAGTACGTTGATGTCATCTTCCGGCGACCGTCGGCGGGTGGCCTTTGTGCTGCTGCCGGGATTTTCGCTGCTGGCTCATGCAAGCGCCATTGAACCACTGCAAATGGCCAACCAGTTGAGTGGGCAGATGCTTTACCACACCGTTACGCTCAGTTTGACCGATGAGCCGGTGCGCAGCGGCGCGCAGCTTTCCCTGTTGGCTCAGCATGTGTTGGGTGAACCGCTTGGCCCGCTGGATATACTGCTGGT
>SKHS01000221.1 GCA_007116835.1 Halomonas sp. | reverse complement strand
CTGTCAGGCTTGTCACTGTCAGGCTTGTCGCTGCCTTGGTGGGTAAGCGGGTTAGCTTGGTCAAGCCGTGGGTGGTTATCCAGGAATTCGCGCTCCAGATCAGGTAGAGCATCCAGTGCTTTGAGCGTGTGGGTCAGGGCATGGATCGCAGCGAGTACATCCTGTGTGTTGCCGGTTTCGGAAATGGTATGCATGTTGCGAATTGGAAAGCCAATCGAGGTTGCTGCGCTATCAATAGCGGCCAGCACGCCCGCCATGCCGTCAGTGCCGGTATCAACGCCGACGATATCCCGCTGTAGGGGAATATCCTGCTCTTTGGCGGCACTGGCAATAATGCGATTGAGCTGTTCGCTGGCAATAGAGCCGACCGCCATGGTGAAGCCTTTACCCATTTCTAGCGGCTGCATACGCTTGTCGCCAATACCTGGAGCGGCCACGTAGTCGTGGTTAACATCTACGCCAATCAGTGCGTCTGGCTTGAGTTCGCCTGCTAATACGCGGCTGCCGAAACGGCCAATCTCTTCGTAGCTGGCAATGGCAAAGAGCACGCGTACTTTTTGGGTGCCGCCCATTTCTGCGATTAACTTCGCCACTTCTGCGGTGACAAAACAGCCTAAGCCATTATCCAGGTAAGCGCCGTAGAAGGTGTTCGGGCTAAAGCCAGGGCGAATAGGGCGGTCGAAAATAATCGAATCACCGGGGCGAACGCCAAGGTTGACTACCTGCTGCTTTTTATTTTCGCCGTGAATCTGCAGGTCTAAGTAGATCTGCTCTTTTTTGATGCCTTTACTGCCATCGCGCTGGGCGGGGTCAGAAAAGTGAATAGCGCCCAAGGCTTCTACCGTGCCGCCCTGGATGCAGCGGTAGCTGCCGGGGGCGTCTGGATCTTCGCTAAACAGCTTCACTTCATGGCCGATAAGTACCGTAGGCAAGAAGGAATCGGTGTTGATCCAGATCTTACCGTCGTCGCCAATTGAGCGGACCTGCATGCGGATTTTATCCGCGTGGCCGATGATCATCACTTTGAACATGTCATCGCGGCCTGGGTGGGTGTCCAGCACGACGCCAGCATTGCCTTTAAATTGATGCAGATGCCAGTCGCTGGGGGCGAAGCTTTCAAAGTAAGGCTTTAGAACGCCGTAGGTCATCGCGCCTTCCAAGCCCACTGGGCTTGGGGCGGCAAGAATATCGCGCATGATGTTGAACTGCGCGTCGGGCATTGGCTGCGTCCAGGGTGTGGCGCTGTTGCTCATATTAAGCACTCTATGTTGGGTGGTGTTTATCGTCCACTAGTCTGCCAGATTCTTGCAGCAGATGCGCTGCTTGGGCATGCCACGTTTGGGCGATGGTGCCACAGACGTTTCGGCGTATGATTGATTCATTAAAAGTGAATATAACAACGACGACGATAAAAGCGAAAACACCTTGACGGGGGAGTGTTCATGAGCACCGCTAGCCTTAAATCGCAGCGCTTTAAAGTGCTGTTGGCGGGCATTTTTAGCCAAATTTTATGTATTGGTATTGCACGCTTTGCCTATACCCCGTTACTGCCAGTCATGCAGCAGCAGAGCTGGATTAACGATGCCGACGGTGGTTGGTTGGCAGCGCTCAATTATGCGGGCTACATGTTAGGCGCGGTGCTGGCGGCATCAATTCGCTCGGTGTATCTCAAAGACACGCTGTTTCGGATTGGCTTAGTGCTGGCAGTGTTGACCACCGCAGGTATGGCGCTGACCGATCACTTCTGGCTATGGGCGGGGCTTCGCTTTCTCGCGGGACTGTCGAGTAGCGGTTCTATGTTGCTGGCTTCGGGATTGATTTTGCACTGGCTGATTCAGCACCGACAGCGGGGCGAATTAGGCATTCATTTTGCCGGGGTAGGTATCGGTATTGTGGTGGCGGCGCTGGCGGTTGAGCTAATGCTCGCACTGTCGCTTAACTGGCAGGCACAGTGGTGGGGGGGTGGTGGTTTAGCCGCAGTGCTGTTAGTGCCTGCTTGGCGATGGTTGCCACGGCCTGTTAAGCCGGTACTTGGCAGCGCGGCTCATCATGATGCACCGGCCAAGCCACCCAGTCGTACCTTTATGCGGCTTATGCTACCGGCCTATTTCTGTGCTGGTTATGGCTATGTGATTAGTGCGACGTTTATTGTAGCGATTGTCGAGCGTGAACCGCTACTGGCTGGCGCAGGAAACTGGACATTTGCATTGGTAGGGTTGGCCGCGGCACCTGCGGTGATGCTATGGGACCTAGTGGCGCGACGTATTGGTTATTTAGGCGCACTCATTGTGGTCATGCTGGTTCAGGTGGTGGGCATTGTGTTGCCTGCGATGACCTCAAGCTTAATGGGTGTGCTGTTAAGTGCAGTGCTTTATGGCGGTACCTTCTTAGGCTGTGTCAGTTTGGTGCTCACCATGGCGGGTAGGCTATACCCATCAAGCCCTGCCCGATTAATGGGGCAGATGACATTGGCTTATGGTGCCGCCCAAATTGTTGCCCCTGCGCTGACCGGTATGCTGGCGGAGTCTTTTGGTAATTACTACTTGGGCTTATGGCTAGCGGGTGGTTTTGTCACGTTAGGGGCGCTGCTTCTCGTTTGGTTGCGGCAGGTAGACCAAACCGCACAGCGACTAGACGCCCAGGCCAAAGCGCTATCGGTGGCTTGATCGTCGGTTGATACCCGCAAGAATTTTGGGCTTTATCGGTAAAATCCACTAGGATAGGCGCTTTTTTCTGACAAGGTGGAAGGTCATGGCGTCTTCTGGGCAACCTCGCACTCAGTGGCTGGGCCGCTGGGGATTTGTGTTGGCAGCTACCGGTTCGGCGGTGGGGCTGGGCAATATTTGGAAATTCCCCTATATCACCGGGGAGTATGGCGGCGGAGCCTTTGTGCTGGTCTATCTGGCGTGCATTTTAGCCGTTGGCGTGCCGGTGATGATGACCGAGATTGCCTTTGGTCGCCGTGGTCGTGGCAGCCCAATTGATGCAATACGACGCGTCGTCAATGAGTCTGGTCGCTCCTCTGCCTGGTCGCTGATTGGTTGGATGGCGATGCTTTGCGGCTTCATGATTCTGTCGTTTTATGTCGTGGTCGCGGGCTGGTCGTTCTCCTATTTATGGAAAATGCTCACGGGCGGATTGGCTGGCAGCAGCGTTGATGATGTGGCTGCCGTATTTAGCGCGAATAACGCCAATCCGTTTATCTTGGGCGGCTGGAGCACTCTGGTGACGCTACTCACGATGGTGATTGTGGGTAAAGGTGTTCAAGAAGGCATCGAGAAAAACGTCAGTTGGATGATGCCTGGGCTGGTGCTCATGCTCGTTCTGCTGATTATCTTCGGGGTGTTTTCCGGCGGGTTTGGCGAGGCAGTGCGGTTCTTGTTCTCGTTCAATGCAGGAAGCCTCTCAAGTGAGGGTATGCTGGCGGCGTTGGGCCACGCGTTTTTCACCCTGTCGTTGGCATCAGGGGCGATTCTCACCTACGGCAGTTACCTGCCCAAAGGGGCTTCGATTGGCCGCACGACGGTAAGCGTTGCCATTGCTGATACCGTGGTTGCGCTAATGGCGGGGTTGGCAATCTTCCCGGTCATTTTTGCTAACGGTATGAATCCTGGTGAAGGGCCAGGGCTTATCTTTATGAGCCTGCCGCTGGCTTTCCAGGCGATGCCAATGGGCACGCTATTTGGCATTCTGTTTTTCTTGATGCTCTCGATGGCGGCTCTGACTTCGTCTATTTCGATGGTGGAAGCCACAGTGTCTTGGTTATGTGATAACAAAGGCATGACTCGTAAGTCGGCCTCTTGGGCAACGGGCATCGTGCTGTGGCTGATCAGCACGCTGGCGATGTTGTCGTTTAACCTGGGCGCTGATTGGACGCTCGCGGGTAAACACTTCTTTGACTGGCTGGATTATTTGACCTCGCGCTGGATGATGCCGCTGGGAGGTTTGGGCATGGTGCTGCTGGCGGGGTTTGTGCTGAAAAGCGAGACCTTCCGCGACGAGCTGGGCCTTGCGCCGTTGCCTTATGCGCTATGGTTAGCCATGGTGCGCTACGTGAGTCCGCTGGGTATCTTGGTCATTTTTGTCGATGCGCTGGGCCTCTACCCAGTGTCATTTGCTGTTCATTGGCCGGTACTGCTGGCGATTCTGGTGATTATTGCGCTGGTCGGAGAGGCGCTAAGCCCGCGACTTCGCCAAGTGCTGCGCTCGCGCTAGCCGCTGTTGTTCACGCTTCACCCTGGCGGCCGCAATGGCGCCAGGGTGAGTGCCTGCCTCCATGAGTTCGTCCCAGCAGGTAGTGTAACGGTTGGAGCGGTGCGCACAGCGCAACTGCCACGGTGCTTCCGCCTCTGTCATTCCAAAACGAATGGTGCCTTGCCCCATGTGCTGATTAATGGCGTCAATGGTGTTCATCAAGTGTGGGTGCGCCTTGGGTGAGGGCTGCAACAGTGAAAGCTGATACTGCTGCGCATCCACTAAGTCCAATAGCATGACGCCGGCTTTCATAAACTTAAAACCTGGCCGGTACATCTGCTCAAGGCCTTCGCGTACCGCTTCTAAAATAACGCGGGTATCGTCGCTTGGTGATGCCAGGGGAATCATCGCGCTAGGCGAAAGGTGAGGCTGGTCTTTACGGTGGCGGTTGGTGGTTAGAAACAACAACACGGCGCGGGTAAGGCTTTTCTGCTGGCGCAGTTTTTCGGCACTACGCTGGGCATGGCGGCGCAGTGCTGCGTGCAGTTCCGCTTTTACGCCAGTGGCTTGACCAAAAGAGCGTGAGGTCATAATACGCTGACGCGGCTGCTCGACTGCGTTCATTTCCAAGCAGGAGGTGCCACGTAGCTCTAACGCTGTACGCGCCAGCACCACGGAAAATCGTTTGCGTAGCTGCTTCGGGTCGCACTCCCGTAACTGCCACGCCGTTCGAATGCCGCTCACTCCAAGCCGTTCTGCGAGGCGTCTGCCGACGCCCCATACGTCACTCACCGGTAACTGTTTAAGCAGTGCCGCTGTGGTCGGGCTGTTGGCAGTAAGTAGGCAGACACCTTGGTAGTGAGACTGTTTTTTAGCCACGAGATTAGCGAGCTTGGCCAGCGTATGGGTAGGTGCTAGCCCTACACAGACAGGCAGCCCTAAATAGCGGCGAATACGGCGGCGCACGACGTCCCCAAGCGTTTGACATTGAGCGTCGCTGAAACCATCCAGGTAGATAAACATTTCATCAATAGAGTAAGGCGCGACGTCGGGGCAGGCATCCCGCAGTAGCTGGGCGAGGCGTGCGGACATGTCGCCATACAGCGCGTAGTTAGAGGAAAGCAGGTGAATTACGCCCCGTCGGCGCAAACCTTCTAGTTGGAAAGAGGGAGTGCCCATGGGGATGTTCAGCGCTTTCATTTCGGCCGAACGGGCAATCACACAGCCATCGTTATTCGACATCACGCCAACGGGCTTGCCTTCAAGCGCGAGATTAAACACCCGCTCGCATGACACGTAGAAGTTGTTGGCATCCACAAGGCCAATCATGGCAAATACTCATGCACCACAGCGCGTACCACGCCCCATAGCTGGCAGTCCGTCTCTGCTAGGGGGAGTGGTGGGTAGTGAGGATGTGCCGAACAAAGATGTGGCGTGCCTTGATAGAGCGCATAACGCTTTATCAGTACTTCCTCTTCAAACATGACGACCAGAATATGCCCTAAACGGGGCGGTATGCTGCGATCCACCACCAGCAAATCGCCGTCGAAAATCCCCCAGCCTTCCATGCTGTCGCCTGTGGCGGTGAGGTAGAACGTGTGGTTGGGGTGTTTAATCAACCGCTCATTGAGATCTAGTGTGCGTGGCTCGTAATCCTGGGCAGGTGAAGGGAAGCCGCTAAACCCAGCGCGGCCGTAGAGCATTGGAAAGGGCAGCGGTTGAGAGGTTAACGGCAGGGCTGTCGCAACCATGGTTGTTGCACAATAAGTGGGTTGAGACGGCATCGTCGGCATCCCCATGAATAAATAGTGTATTTATATACAGTAAATAGGCAGTATTTATTCATGGGGAAAAAATTGCAAGCGACGCTCAGCGCAGGGTGCCAGGGGAAGATTGGTTTAGCGGGTGCTATTGGCTTAGCGAGCGAGCCACATGCCAACTACCAGTGCACTTATCACGGTAATTAAAAACACAAGATTGCGAGCACGGGTATCACGACGTGGTTTCATAGCCATTTTCCTGTTGGTCATCGTTATTCAACACATTACGAAGTAGTAGCAAGCAGCGAACTCCCCATAAAAGCGGCAGATGCGCTGCGCTTAGCATGGTAACGTTTACGCCTTAGAGCGTCATCTGACGAATATGACATTGCTTGGTTATCCGGCTTTCAAGAGATCCTGTTTATGAATGAATCGACCCATGTCGGTACCGCTGCTCAGCCGCTTTCCTTGGCGAATGGTCGACTGGCAGCCCTTAGCTGGGGGCGTAGCACTGCGTCCACTTGGGTAGCACTGCACGGCTGGTTAGACAACGCGGCAAGCTTTACACGGCTAGCGCCGCTGTTAGTAAAAGCATTGGATATTCGTATTGTTGCGATCGACTTTCGTGGTCACGGGCATTCGGCCCATGCGCCTTCAGGAAGCGATTATGCATTGTGGGATTATACCCACGATGTGCTGGATACCATGGAATCATTAGGCGTCGAAAAGGCAACGCTACTTGCTCACTCGATGGGGGCAGCGGTGGCTTGCCTAGTCTCCGCAGCGTTTCCCGAGCGCGTAGATAAGCTTATTTTGCTAGATGGCTTAGGCGCGCTAAACACACCGGCTGACGAGACTGCCAGCCAACTGCGTAAAGGGTTAATAGCCTATCGGCGGCCGCTTTCCCGACCTCCTCGTTATCCGGATATTGAGAGCGCGGTCGCTGCGCGGGTAGCCGGAGGCGTCACGCCGCTGGACAGCATCACTGCTACACCACTTGTTGAACGTAACACACAAGCAACCGCCGATGGGCATATGCAAATGCGCACCGATAGCCGTTTGTTAAAGCCGTCACTGGTTCGTTTTACGCCTCAGCAGGTGTTGGCACTACTGGCGGAGATTCAAGCACCAGTGCTATTGATAGAAGGGGAGCGCGGTATTTTAGGGGAGCGGGATTGGGCGGAAAAAGCCCGCCAAGCGGTGCCCCAGTTAACCCGCCATGTGCTAGCGGGGGGGCACCATTTGCACCTTGAACCCCAGGCGGTTGAACACGTGGCTGAAATAATCCGGCAGCAAGCATAGCGGGTATCTGTTGGCCAGCATTAGGAAGATGACGATGAAGAAAGTGACGCAAACTGCTGAAACACCTTTGGGCAACCTTCCTTTAACGAATGGCAATAAGGTTGCGTTGGTATTGGGCAGCGGTGGTGCCAGGGGGTATGCCCATATCGGTGTTATTGAAGCATTGGAAGCGCGGGGCTTTGAGATTATCTCGATTGCGGGTTGCTCCATGGGGGCGCTTGTCGCGGGTATCTATGCCGCTGGCAAACTGCCCGAGTACCGGGATTGGGTGTGTCATCTGGATTACCTGGACGTGCTTAAGCTGGTCGATGTGACCTGGAGCCCAATGGGTGCCATGCGCGCAAATAAAGTCATGAGCAAGCTCGAAGAGCTGGTCGGTGATAGGCTCATTGAAGATCTGCCCATCCCGGTGACCACCGTTGCCACAGACCTGATTCGCCAGCGTGAAGTATGGTTTCAAAATGGCCCCCTTTTACAGGCAATTCGTGCCTCTATCGCTGTGCCTGGAGTAATCACGCCGGTACATGTCGGTGATCAGGTGCTGGTTGATGGCGGTTTGCTGAACCCGCTGCCGATGATGCCGATATTGGCTGCTCATGAAGCAGATTTTGTAGTAGCGGTTAACGTGACTGCCCATAGCCCCCAGCCGATTTCCTTAGAAGAGCTGTTACCCAATGAAGATGGCAATGATAGCCGCACCGCGTTAGAGCGTGATCGTGATGCCAATATTGGCGGTTGGATGGACGATGTACGTGCCACTACGCGGCGGCTGTGGGATGGTCTAGGAGGCAGTAGCGGTGAAGAGGGTGATGAGGTTGATGAAACGATCGATTTTCGGGGTAAGCGCGAATGGGGCAAGCTGGATATGATTCTAGAGTCGTTTGATATCACTCAGGCGGCGCTGGCGAAATATAAAGTGGCTGGCTACCCGCCGGATGTGCTGATCGAAATTCCTAAAACCGTTTGCAGTGCTTATGAGTTTCATCGTGCCAATGACTTGATTCGCCTGGGGCGTCATCTGGCCGATGAGGCGCTGGAACGTAGAATGCCTGGCATTGCCTCAGATGCAGCCGAGTAAACGTGGCAAACGCGTCACTTATTGCCCGCGCTTGCGCAGCAAAATATACACCGCCCCTGTTCCGCCATCGATATCAGTGGCGGAACAGAATGCCAAAACGCCAGGCCACTCCCTTAACCACGCATTGGTATGGCTCTTTAGCACTGGAAAGTCTGACGTAGTGCCCCAGGCCTTACCGTGTACCACCAGAACGCAGCGCATGCCTTGTGCAGCGGCGTCGCGTAGGAAGCTTTCAAGCTCAATCCGAGCTTCTTCTAGGGTATAACCGTGTAAGTCCAACCCAGCCTGCCAAGCGGTTTGGCCGCGCTTTAACTGGCTAAAGGTGCGCCAGGGTAAGTCGGGCACGCTAAACTCTAAATATTCTGATGGGCGTACGGCCTCGACACGTCCATCGGACGTGCGCCCGCTGGTTTGCAGCGTGTTGCTCTCTACAGCGGCTTGCCGCCGTGCCTGTTGGGCATCGTCGTTGCGCTTCGGCTTGCCGGGGTCGGCTCGGTTGCTAGCAATACGGCGCACGCCTGCCGCCTGCAGCGCTTGGCGAAAGGCACTGATATCGTCGTCGTTGGGCAGGTGTCGCGTCATGGTCGGCTCAAATCGAGAAGTAAAATGTTAAAGAAAGTGTTAACAGATAAGCATAATTGAGAAGCACACAGTATAGCGAGCCTAATGTTCTTGTGAACCGCATGCTTGTGAGTCGTATGGTTATGAACCATGCGCTGTGAACCAAGCGGCGTCAAAGGTACAATCCCCTTATGAATTTTTACGCCAGGAGCCGCTGTGACTACGCATCTCAATGACGAGACCTCTCGCTCAACGCTTTCGCTGCCGGAGTCGGCGCTGGTGAGTGAGCTTTTTACACTGCGCGACTATTTGCGCTGGGTGTCCAGTGAGTTTTACCTGGCGGGGTTGCACTATGGGCATGGCACAGAATCGCCTTGGGATGAAGCGGTGGCGCTTTGCTTAGGTGCCCTGCACCT
>SKHS01000002.1 GCA_007116835.1 Halomonas sp. | reverse complement strand
CTGGCGCTAATAGGTGACTGATGCACTGGGAATAGGCGGCTGATGTGGTGCCTTTGGTTTCCCTGTTCAATTCCCAAACCCGGATTTGAAAAAGCGCCAGCATGGTGAATAAATCGGTTTTGGTTTTTGAATAGGCAAGCGCCCGCCGCCTTGTAAGTGAAAGCAAAACAAGCCGTGGGTATGGCTTTGGGCGATGGCTAATAGGTTGGCCAATAAACAAAAAAAGCACCCGTAGGTGCTTGATTTACTTGATAAGGTGGTGGAGGCGGCGGGAATTGAACCCGCGTCCGCCAGCACTCGCCTATTGGCTCTACATGCTTAGATTTCGTCATTTGCTTTAACGCGACTGACTCCGACGATCAGGATTCAGCCACGCGAGCCTTCTAAAGTTTAACGATTGATGAGAAGACACCACCAATCGCGGTCCTATCAGCTTTAGCTCGTATCCCCTCAGTGATGAATAGGCACATCACCTTGGGGCCAGACAAGAAGCTAACAGTGTTTAAGCTGCTAGCGCGCCTTGAGCGTAGTTTTCGTCATTTGCGACTATTTTTCGTGATGTGGGATTTACGAGATACATCACGCTCTCGGCATGCACCGCAAGGGTTGTCACCGGCGTCGAAACCATGTCGCCCCCTTAATTACAGGTGAGCATTCTAACGTGCTCACGTCGTATTGACCAGCTATGCCTTGTTATGTTCCCGCATAATTCGCCCTTTTTGACGGCTCCAGTCGCGATCTTTTTCAGTCGCGCGCTTGTCATGCAGCTGTTTGCCGGTCACCAAGGCCAGCTCGCACTTTACTTTATTGCGCTTCCAGTAGAGTTTAAGTGGCACGCAGGTGTGCCCTTTGTCTTGGGTAATCGAAAAGATTTTGGCGATTTCTTTACGATGCAGCAGCAGCTTACGGGTACGCGTGGGGTCGGCAATCTCGTGGGTGCTTGCCGTATTAAGGGGCATGATATGGCTGCCCAGTAAAAAAGCCTCGCCGTTGCGCACCAGGATATAGGTGTCGGTGAGTTGCGCTTTACCAGCGCGTAGGCTTTTTACTTCCCAGCCAGCGAGCACCAGGCCTGCCTCGAAGGTTTCGTTAATATGGTACTCAAACCGTGCCTTCTTGTTTTGGGCAATAACGCTGCTGGTGCCCTTACTGTTACCTTTCTTAGTGGCCATGGAACCTCATCGTTGATCTGTCAGTAGCACCCCCTTCGTTATGTGGGGAGGCGTGATACCATTCAAGGTCTACAAAAATGTTTCCCATGATACGCTTTGGGCACTGTGAAGTCAGCGGAGAGGTCAATGCCAACCGTTAATCGTACCGCCTTGGTGCGGCACACCCCCCAACAAATGTTCGATTTGGTCAACGACTTCGAACGCTATCCCGAGTTTTTGCCGGGGTGTCGCCGTGCGAGCTTGTTACAACGCGATGATGAACACCTGATCGGTGAGATGACGCTTGGGCGCGCTGGCGTTGAGCAAACCATTACGACTCGTAATGATCTTTATGCGCCGGAACGGATTGAGCTGTCGTTAGTGAAAGGCCCGTTTAAACAGCTGAAAGGGCGCTGGCTGTTTATTCCCATGGGCGAAAATGCCTGCAAGGTAAGCCTGGAGATGGAGTTTGTGTTTGCCAACCGGTTGCTCGGCATGGCCTTTGGCAAACTCTTCCAGCAAATTGCAGGGCAGCTTGTCGATGCCTTCACCAAGCGCGCTAATGAACTCTATGAGCGGTGATACGTTTACCGTTGAGGTGGCGTTTGCGCTACCTCATCAACAGCAGTTGGTGCTCGTTGAGGTGGATAAAGACACCACTGCGCGTCAGGCGGTCGCGTTGGCAAATCTTCCTAGCTTATTTCCTGACATATCCAGTGCTACGTTTGAACAGGCTCCGTTGGGAATTTTTGGTAAGGCATTGCGCCACCCAGATACGGCAACACTGCGGGCGGGCGATCGCATTGAAGTGTATCGCCCGCTGCAAATCGACCCAAAAGCCGCTCGCCTGGAGCGTGCCAAGCGTCAGGCAAGCGGCAGTTAATTGCCTTAGTCGGTCATAATGACTGACTGGCTTTCTGGGTCGTTGGTCTGCATAGGCGCTGATTGAGCAGGTGCGCCGTCGTCTGTGGGCGTTTGCTGTGAAGGTGCGCCTCCCGCTGGTACTTGCTGAGTGGGGGTGCTTGGCGACTGCTGGGTGGGCGTTGGCATCGCATCCAGCGGATCAGCGCCTTCGACTGCTGGGCCGGGGCCACTATCAGTACTGATTGGTAGATCGCCGGAGAGATCGCCTTCTTGTGCCACGTTGATCAAGCGGCCCATGTCGTCAAAGATCAGTGTCACGCGCCGCTGTTCAACACCTGCGTAGGCTTTGTCGAGGCGGTAAACGTAGTCCCATTGGCGCGTGTCGAAGGGTGCCTCTAGTAACGGGCGCCCCATGACAAAGGTGACTTGCTGCTGCGTCATTCCGGGCTGTAACTGGCTGACCATGTCCTGGGTCACCAAGTTGCCTTGGGGGATGTCGCGTTTGTAAACGCCAACGTAGCTGCAACCACTAACAACGGTTAGGGCAACGGAAAGAGTAATGATGCGAGTCAATTTTTGCTTTTGAGCCTGTTCTTCACTATCGTGGTTTCGGTCGATCATACCCGACCTAACCTGTTACTGCGAAGAGCAACCATGGCCGATCAGAACCATGAACTACGCAAAGCCGGGCTGAAAGTGACCCTGCCGCGCGTCAAGATCCTGCAGATTCTCGAAAATGCTTCGGGCCAACACCACCTTAGCGCAGAAGAAGTGTATAAAACACTGATTGATGCGGGCGAGGATGTTGGCTTGGCTACCGTGTACCGCGTGCTGACTCAGTTTGAATCAGCGGGCTTGGTGATCCGTCATAATTTTGATGGGGGCCATGCGGTATTCGAGATGACTCAAGAAGAACACCATGATCATATGGTGTGTTTGGAGAGCGGTGAAATCATCGAGTTTGTGGATGAGATCATCGAGCGTCGCCAGCAAGAGATTGCTGAAGAGCACGGCTACGAGCTAGTGGACCATGCCTTGGTGCTTTATGTACGCCCCCGTGGGTCGGACGTAACGCGCCAGGATAGCGGCCCCACAAATAAGAAATAGCCTGTCGCCGCTCTTAACAAAACACCCCCTGGGTACGAGTGAATGTTCACTGGTGCCCAGGGGGTGTTTTGCTTGAAGTATGTTGCTCGACCACACCTGCGACAGGTTAGTGTGGCGGGCGCTGGCTGGCATGCAGCATTTCACGGGCGTGGGCAAGCGTTTGGTCAGATAGCGTCACGCCGCCTAGCATGCGGGCAAGTTCGCTAATGCGTCCTTGTTCGTCGAGCAGCGCCATATGGGTCAGCGTGCTATCCCGCTTGGCACGTTTTTCAATATGCAGGTGCTGATGTGCCTGGGCGGCGACCTGGGGTAAGTGGGTGACGGTCATGACCTGGCCGTTTTCACCCAGTTTACGCAGCAGTTGGCCAACAATTTCAGCCGTTGCTCCAGAAATGCCCACATCTACCTCATCGAAAACCAAGCTTGGAATGGTGGAGTGGGAAGCGGCGACCACTTGTATGGCGAGGCTGATGCGCGATAGCTCACCACCTGAGGCGACTTTAGTGAGTGGTCTGGCGGGTTGTCCTGGGTTGGCGCTGATCAAGAATTGAACGTGATCAAGGCCTTCTGGCGTTGGTGTTTCACGCGGTGTCACCGCGACCTCAAAGCGCGCTTTTCCCATGGCGAGGAAGGCCAGCTGTTGCTGGACTTCTTTGCCCAAGCGTACGGCGGCTTTTTGACGCACCTCGCTCAGCTGTTTGGCATCTTTGCGGTAGCGTTCGCGACAGTCGGCGACGTGGTTGCTTAGCGATTCCAAGTCGTCGTCGCTGGCTTCCAGCTGCGCTACTTCCTGACTGAGCCGTGCATGCAGTGCGCAAATCTCTTCCGGGGCCACGTGGTGCTTGCGAGCAATGCGGTGCACGTCGCCCATGCGTTCTTCTACCCAGGCCAGCCGCTCGGGGTCAAGTTCGGTGGTGCTGGCAAGGCGGTTCAGCTCGCTAGCGGCTTCTTCTACCTGAATGCGCGCATCTTTTAGCATGGCTAAGGTGTTGGCCAGCGTGCCTTTATCGCTGCCAGGTAGAAGGCTTAAGTGACTGTAGGCTTGGTTAAGTAGCGATAGCGCGCCGCCTTCATCGCTGGCGCAGCAGTCGGCGGCAAACTGGGTTTCGCGCAGCGTTTCTTCCGCGTGGGCAAGGGTATGCTGCTCTTCTTCTAGGGTTTGCAGCTCGTTTTCTGCTAAGCCAAGTTGGTCTAGCTCCTCTACTTGGTAGCGTAGCAACTGGCGTTTAGCTTCGACTTCACTGCCTTCTTCGCTGAGCTTTTTTAATCGCCGTCGAGCGCTACGCCACTCGCGGAAGGTTTCTGCCAACTGCTGGCTACGCTCGCGCAGTCCTGCATAGTCATCAAGCAGCGCAAGATGGGTTTCTTCTCGCATAAGTGCCTGATGGGCGTGCTGGCCGTGAATTTGAATGAGCTGTTCACCTAGCGATTTTAGGTCAGCGATGGTGGCAGGTTGACCGTTGATCCACGCTTTCGAGCGACCGCTAGCGGTGACGACGCGGCGCAGCAGACACTCTTCTGCAGGTAGCTCTCGGTCAGCCAGCCACTCGACGGCGGCGGGGAGGTGTTGAATGTCAAAGCGAGCGGAAAGATCAGTGCGTTCACGTCCGTGGCGCACGCTACCGGCGTCGGCGCGCTCACCCAAACATAGGCCAAGGGCACCGAGTAAAATCGATTTGCCTGCCCCAGTTTCCCCGGTGATCGCCGTCATGCCGCGGGTCAGATCGAGTTCAAGGCGCTCGACAATAGCGTAATCTTGGATTGCTAGCTGCGTAAGCATAGGGCCTCCTGAGGCAGTGCGGCACAGAAGCTGGATACTTATCCAATAATTGTTGTTTTATACAGTAGTCGATAACTCACTTCAATGCCCCTCTTGAGATGGCTTTTATGGCCCCCATATAGCGTTCATAGGTGGTTAATACTCGTTACTTGACCGAGGTGGCCGCTAATGCCACCACTGCATATTTTTCAGGAGCTAGGCATGGCAAAAGAACCGCAAACCCCATTAGAAGATGAGCTGGCCCGCCAAGAGCAAGAGGCCGAAGTCACCGAGCAAGCGGCTGAAGAGCGCCTGATCGAGGGTGAGCTGGAAGGGTTAATTGAGGAAGACGCTGCGCTAGATGGCGGCGCAGGTAATCCTGAAGCCGATATGCTGGCTGCCCAGGTAGAAGAGCTTGAGCAGAGCTTGGCAGAAGCCAAAGACCAAGCACTGCGAGCCGCGGCTGAAGCGCAGAACGTGCGCCGCCGCGCCGAGCAAGAAGCTGAGAAAGCGCGCAAGTTTGCCCTAGAAAAATTTGTTAAAGATCTACTGCCCGTAGTGGATAGCTTGGAAAAAGCCCTAGAGAGCATGCAGGAAGGTGCATCTGACGCTCATCGTGAAGGCGTCTCGATGACCTTGAAAATGCAGCTAGACGCACTCACTAAGTCTGGCGTTGAAAGCATTGAGCCCCAGGGCGAGCCCTTTGATCCACAGGTCCATGAAGCAATGGCGATGGTGCCGAACCCTGAGCTTGAGCCCAATACCGTCATGGAAGTGATGCAGAAGGGCTATCTGCTCAACGGCCGCCTTGTTCGCCCGGCGATGGTTATCGTCAGTCAAAAAGCGAATTAAGAAAAAGGTTGACGTCAGGCAGAAAAAAAACCTTGAAATGCTGCAAGCGGCCCCCAAATAAAGGGCAACCCGCGGTTAAGTCCGCAGCATTTCTAAAAACTACTCTTCTGGAGGCGCTCTTTGCAAAAGATGACGTTTCTAAGAATTAGTTTTTAAGAATTAGTTTTAAAAAATTACATTTTTAGTTTAGTAACAACCGAATTCGAGGTTCTCGCTATGGGACGCATTATTGGTATCGATCTGGGCACCACCAACTCTTGTGTGGCCGTGCTCGATGGTGACAGCGCTAAAGTCATTGAAAACGCCGAAGGTGGTCGCACCACACCTTCTATCATCGCCTACACTGACGATGGTGAAACGCTGGTTGGTCAGGCGGCAAAACGCCAAGCGGTCACTAACCCTGAAAATACGCTTTACGCTATCAAGCGCCTTATCGGCCGTCGCTTCAAAGACGACGTTGTACAAAAAGACATCAAAATGGTGCCGTACAAAATCGCCGCAGCCGATAATGGCGATGCGTGGGTGGAAGTAAAAGGCAAGAAAATGGCACCGCCGCAGGTAAGTGCGGAAGTGCTGAAGAAAATGAAGAAAACCGCTGAAGATTACCTTGGTGAAGCGGTGACAGAAGCCGTCATTACCGTGCCGGCGTACTTTAACGACAGCCAGCGTCAGGCGACTAAGGATGCGGGACGCATTGCCGGTCTTGATGTTAAGCGCATCATTAACGAACCAACTGCTGCTGCACTTGCTTACGGCATGGACAAATCCCGCGGCGATAAAACCATCGCGGTATACGACCTGGGTGGCGGTACTTTCGATATTTCAATTATCGAAGTGGCCGACGTTGACGGCGAAACCCAGTTTGAAGTGTTGGCCACCAACGGTGACACCTTCCTGGGTGGCGAAGATTTCGACCTAGCGTTGATTAATTACTTGGTTGACCAGTTCAAAGCCGATAGCGGTATCGATCTGTCTGGCGACAACCTCGCGATGCAGCGCCTGAAAGAAGCCGCCGAAAAAGCCAAGATTGAGCTTTCTAGCGCCCAGCAGACCGATGTTAATCTGCCGTACATTACCGCTGACAACACTGGCCCGAAACACCTTAACGTGAAGGTAACGCGTGCCAAGTTGGAGTCATTGGTTGAAGATCTGGTACAGCGCTCGCTTGAGCCTTGCAAAGTGGCATTGAAAGACGCTGGCCTGTCTGCGTCCGAAATCGACGAAGTGATTCTGGTTGGTGGCCAGACACGTATGCCGATGGTGCAGAAGAAAGCGGCTGATTTCTTCGGCAAAGAAGCGCGTAAAGACGTCAACCCTGATGAAGCGGTTGCGGTTGGTGCGGCGATCCAGGGCGGTGTGCTTGGTGGTGATGTAAAAGACGTGCTGCTGCTAGACGTCACACCGCTGACCTTGGGTATTGAAACCCTGGGTGGCGTAATGACGCCGCTGATCGACAAAAACACCACCATTCCGACGAAGAAGACACAAACCTTCTCTACGGCGGATGACAACCAAACGGCGGTGACTATCCACGTCGTTCAGGGTGAGCGTAAACAGGTATCACAGAATAAGTCGCTGGGTCGTTTCGATCTTGCTGATATTCCAACGGCTCCGCGTGGTGTGCCGCAAATTGAAGTGGCCTTCGACCTGGATGCCAACGGTATTTTGAACGTATCGGCTAAAGACAAAGCGACAGGCAAAGAGCAGTCAATCGTCATTAAAGCGTCCAGCGGTCTTTCTGATGAAGAGATCGAACAAATGGTACGCGACGCGGAAGCTCACGCCGACGAAGACAAAAAGTTTGAAGCGCTTGTGCAACTGCGTAACCAAGCGGACGGCATGATCCACGCGACACGCAAAACCGTTCAGGAAGCCGGTGATAAAGCGACCGATGACGAGAAGCAAGCCATCGAGACCGCGATCAGTGAGCTGGAAGAAGCGGTGAAGAGTGATGAGCCGGACAGCATTCAGCAAAAGCTTGATGCGCTGACCGAAGTGTCGGGCCAGTTAGCACAGAAGATGTACGCCGAGCAGGCAGAAGCCGCTCAGCAGGCGGACGGCGAAAGTGCTGAAAATGCCAGCACCAAGCCAGAGGAAGACGTGGTTGACGCTGAGTATGAAGAAGTCAACGACGACAAGAAAAAGCAGTAACCCACCTCTTTCTGCTAAGGAATGCGGTGACGCGGGAGACAACTCCCGCGTTGCTGTTTCCGTAGCAGAGACGCCTAATTAAGTGCGTAGCTAACCAGGAGGCGTAGGACCCATGTCCAAACGCGATTATTACGAAGTCCTGGGTGTCGAAAAAGGGGCCGATCAGAAAGAGATCAAAAAGGCCTACCGCCGCTTGGCGCAAAAATTCCACCCTGATCGAAACCCGGACGATAACACGTCAGCGGAAAAATTCCGCGAGGTGTCAGAAGCGTACGAAGTCTTAAGCGATGGCGAAAAACGCGCAGCGTATGACCAGTTTGGTCATGCTGGTGTAGACGGCCAAGGCGGTGGCTTTGGCGGTGGCGGGTTCGGCGGCGGTGGCGCTGGCGACTTCAGCGACATCTTCGGCGATGTGTTTGGCGACATCTTCGGCGGTGGCGGTGGTCGGCGTCGCGGCCCTAACGCACCCGCTCGTGGCTCTGATCTGCGCTACAACCTAGAGCTTGATCTGGAAAGTGCCGTTGCCGGCACCACCGTTGATATTCGCGTGCCGCGCCACATTGAGTGTGACCGTTGCGATGGCGAAGGCGCTGAGCCCGGCTCTAGTAAAGAAACTTGCCCCACGTGTCATGGTCACGGCCAGGTGCGTATGCAGCAAGGCTTCTTTGCTGTGCAGCAAACCTGTCCGACCTGTCATGGTACTGGTGTGCAGATTAAAGTACCGTGCCACAAATGCAACGGCGAAGGCCGCGTGCGGGAAACGCGCACGCTGTCGGTGAAGATTCCGCCGGGTGTCGATACCGGTGATCGTATTCGTTTGAATGGTGAAGGTGAAAGCGGTATTAACGGTGGTCCGCCTGGCGATCTGTACGTTCAGGTGGCCATTAAGCCACACCACATCTTTCAGCGTGACGGCAAGCACTTGCATTGTGACGTACCGATCAACTTTGTTGATGCTGCCTTGGGTGGCGAGTTGGAAGTACCGACACTGGATGGCCGCGTGAAACTGAAGATTCCGCCGGAAACCCAAACCGGTAAGCTCTTCCGTCTGCGTGGTAAAGGTGTGAAGCCGGTACGCGGCGGCGCGGCGGGTGACTTGCTGTGTAAGGTGGTGCTGGAAACGCCGGTCAACCTTAACGACGAACAGAAAGATCTGCTTCGTCAGCTGCAAAAAAGCTTCGATGGTAGTAACAGCCATAGTCACTCGCCGAAGAAGACGGGCTTCTTCGACAGCGTGAAGAAGTTTTTTGAAGAGATGAAGCCGTAACGGCGATTCATTCTCGGCTCTGTAAAGCCAGCACAAGAGTGTGCTGGCTTTTTTGTTTGCCCGGCGAAGCCGGCAAACCCGGACACCTGAAAGAAGGTGTCGTCACCCCGACTGAGGGGAAGACAATCCGACTGGCAAGGGCGTCACTGGCCAACGGTGGGGTCTG
>SKHS01000103.1 GCA_007116835.1 Halomonas sp. | reverse complement strand
TCTCTTTTGAACCGTGTGACACTGACCAAGGCTAGGCGATCCATGTTGGAAACGAATCCGATACATAACCAGATCAAGGACCTGTCTGAGCGGACAGACGTTCTTAGGGGGTATCTTTGACTACGCCGAACGTAAAGATCGGCTAGAAGAAGTCTCCCGCGAGCTTGAAGACCCTAACGTTTGGAACGACCCAGACTACGCCCAAAAGTTGGGTAAAGAGCGGGCATCGCTTGAAGCCATTGTGGCCACCATCGACGAACTTGATCAGGGGCTGGCTGACAGCCGCGACCTGCTTGAACTTGCTGAGATGGAAGATGACGAGGGCACCGTTGATGAGGTGCGCAAAGAGCTTGATGGTCTGCAAGCGGCGTTGGAGAAGCTTGAGTTTCGCCGTATGTTCTCCGGTGAAATGGATGCTAACAATGCTTATCTGGATATTCAGTCCGGGTCGGGCGGCACCGAAGCTCAAGACTGGGCCAATATCCTGCTGCGTATGTACTTACGCTGGGCCGAGAGCCACGGTTTCAAAGCAGAGATTATCGAAATTTCCGCAGGCGAAGTGGCCGGTATCAAATCAGCGTCGCTGCATATTCAAGGCGACTACGCGTTTGGCTGGTTGCGCACCGAAACCGGTGTTCACCGCTTAGTGCGTAAAAGCCCGTTTGACTCCGGTGGCCGCCGTCATACTTCGTTTGCATCGGTATTTCTGTCGCCGGAAATTGACGACAGCTTCGAGGTTGATATTAACCCCTCTGACCTGCGAGTAGACACCTATCGTTCCAGCGGTGCGGGCGGTCAGCACGTTAACACCACCGACTCAGCAGTACGGATTACCCACGAGCCGACCGGCATTGTGGTGGCGTGTCAGAACCAACGCAGCCAGCACGCCAACCGCGACTTCGCTATGAAGCAGTTGAAAGCGAAGCTGTGGGAACATGAAATGCAAAAGCGCAATGCGGCCAAGCAGGAAGCGGAAGACTCTAAAGCCGATATCGGCTGGGGTAGCCAAATTCGCTCGTATGTACTGGACGATCAACGCATTAAAGACCTGCGTACCGGCGTTCAGTCTAGCAACTGCGACAAAGTGCTCGACGGCGATTTAGATCAGTTTATCGTCGCCAGCTTAAAGCAGGGTTTGTAAGAAGCCTCTGATTAATGTGATGAGCGCAGACCAGACAAGGCAAAAATCAACGAAAAAACGCAGTTTACGGGGTGTAAATGAGCATTTTGAGGCGATTTTTAACGCAGTTATGGTCAAGCGCAATAGTTAATCAGGGGGTTCGTCATCTTTTTAGCGTTTGAACATTGAACAGGGTGCCCGATGGCTAACCAAGACGCGTCTTCTCTCGATAACGAAAACCACCTGATCGCTGAGCGCCGTGCCAAGCTCGCGGCCCGCCGTGAGCGCGCCGCTGAACAGGGTAAGAGCGCTTTCCCGAACGATTTTCGCCGTGACAGTCTCACGGTTGAGCTACACAACCTGCTAGGCGAAAAGGATAAAGCGGAGCTTGAAGCGCTTGATCATCAAGCGTCGGTGGCAGGGCGCGTCATGCGTCAACGTGGCCCGTTTATCGTGATTCAAGACGTGGCCGGCCAGATCCAGCTGTATGTGGACAAAAAGGGGCTGCCTGCTGATGTGCTTGAGGACATCAAGGGGTGGGATATCGGTGACATCGTCGCTGCACGTGGCCCTGTGCATAAGTCGGGTAAGGGCGACCTGTACGTGATGATGAAAGAGGCGCAGCTGCTGACCAAAAGCCTGCGTCCGCTGCCGGATAAGTTCCACGGCCTGACTGACCAGGAAGCGCGCTATCGTCAGCGCTATGTTGACCTGATTATGAACCCGCAGTCTCGTAAGGTGTTTGAGACCCGCGCAGCGGTGATCAGCTCCATGCGCCGTTTCTTTGAAGCTCGCGGTTTTATGGAAGTCGAAACGCCGATGCTGCAGCCGATCCCCGGCGGCGCAGCGGCACGGCCGTTTATTACCCACCATAATGCGCTGGATATTGATATGTACCTGCGTATCGCGCCAGAGCTGTACCTTAAGCGCCTGGTGGTAGGTGGCTTCGAGAAAGTGTTTGAAATCAATCGTAACTTCCGTAACGAAGGGCTGTCCACGCGGCATAACCCTGAGTTCACCATGGTCGAGTTTTACTGGGCCTACGCGGATTATCGCGACCTGCTCGATATGACCGAAGCCATGCTACGCACCGCGGCGCAGGAAGTGCTGGGCACCACCACGATCGACTACCAAGGCGCTAGCTATGATTTCGGACAACCGTTCCATCGTCTGACGCTACGCCAGGCGATTCTTGACCATGGAGACGGTATTACCGATGCGGACCTGGACACCCTGGAAGCCGCACAGGCTGTTGCAGCAACGCTGGGCATCAAAGTGAAGCCGAGCTGGGGGCTGGGTAAAATTCAGACCGAGATCTTCGAAGAGGTGGCCGAGCATAAGCTGGATCAGCCGACGTTTATCACCGAATACCCCGCCGAGGTTAGCCCGCTGGCGCGCCGTAACGACGCTAACCCGTTTGTTACCGACCGGTTTGAGTTCTTTGTCGGTGGCCGGGAAATTGCTAACGGTTTCTCGGAGCTTAACGACGCCGAAGATCAGGCTGAACGCTTCCGCGAGCAGGCAGCCGAGAAAGATGCCGGTGACCTGGAAGCGATGTACTTTGACGCTGACTACGTGCGCGCGTTGGAGTATGGTTTGCCGCCAACGGCGGGCGAGGGAATTGGTATCGACCGTTTGGTGATGCTGTTTACCAATAGCCCCTCTATTCGTGACGTGCTGCTGTTCCCTGCGATGCGCCCCGAAGCCAGCGAGTAATGCTTTAAAGCACTACTTTAAAGTATTAAAGACGCCTCTAGACAATGGCGTGCGGTACAAAGCAGCTGGAGTCTTTGGTGATTCTGCCAACGTCTTCGCGAATGCCCATTCCGCACGCCCTGTCACCGACCACCCAACTGCCGATTAGGGCATGCCGTTCGCCAAAGCGCGGCAGCGGGTGGTAGGCCTGCAGAATACGCGGGTTGTCGGTATAGGGGCCATCAACGGCTTCGTACTGGCCGCCTGTGGTTATCAGCTCAATATTGCTACCTTCTCGAGAGAAAAAGGGTTTGCGCACCCAGCCGGGTGACAGCGACGTGCCATCACTGGTGTCAAAATACGCTGGTAGCAGGTTGGGGTGGCCTTCATTCCATTGCCAGAGCAGCGGCAGGATGCCCTTATTGCTGAGGATGGTTTTCCAGGGAGGTTCGAACCAGTGGGTTTGCATCATGGGCAGCAGCTCGCCAAACGTGTCATCGCTCATCTCCTCCCAGGGGTAGAGCTTGAACAGCGCACGGATGGGCTGGTTATCCAGGTCAACAAAACAGCCGTGGTCGGTGTTGGGTTGATAGCCGATGTCTTCGATATGGATAAACGGTGCATTTAGCCCTGCCTGAAGGGCACAGTCCTGTAGGTAGGCGACCGTGGCGCGATCTTCTTCATGGGCTTTGATGGAGGCAAAGTGCAGTGCCGGGGAGGCTGAGGCGTCGCGTTCAAGACGCTGCCCAATGTGGGCAAGGGCAGCAATCAGACGCTCTTGAATTGAGTTGAACTGGTCGGCATGGGCAGGTAGCCAGCGCTGCTCGATCACCTGTTCAAGCCACAGCCACTGAAAAAAGCCAGCTTCGTAAATGCTGGTAGGCGTATCGTAGTTCAGTTCCAGCAATTTGGCGGGCCCATTACCGCTGTAGGCAAAGTCCATACGCCCATACAGGTGAGGCTGCCCGCTGCGCCAGGAGCCACGAATAACGCCCCACATCCTTTCAGGAATGTTCAGCTGATGGAGAAGAGCGTCGGACTGACAAACCCTATCCACGGCATCCATACACATCTCGTGTAGCGCTTCAGTAGGGTCTTCGATGTCTTGTTCAATCTGTTCCAGCGTGAACTGATAATAGGCATCCTCGATCCAGTAGGGCTCCCCTTCAATCGTATGAAAGCGAAACCCTAGCTGGTGCGCCAGTTCGCGCCATTGCGGGCGTTCAGTGATGGCAACGCGCAACATAAAGCGGCTCCTTGCTGGCGCAGGTGGGTGCGTTGGAAGAGGTGAAGCGGAAGACCAGCCTAGGAGCCAAATCCGCCCCGTGCGCTAGAGCGCGAACCGAACCCAGAGCGCTGTGTCGCCCGCTGATTGGACTGCATCACTGATGAACGGAAGGCTTGATTGCGCTGGTCTACCCGCGATGAGGCGGCAGACGAGGCTGCGTTCCAGTCGCCGCGATTCTGGCGGGTGCGGTAGACTGGCTCTTGATAGAGGCTTTGTACCCGTGCGCCATTGCGGTTAGCCATCATGTTGCCAACCATATAGCCCATCAGCGCGGGGCCAAACCAACTGCCGCCCTGGCTCTGGGCTGATTGGGGGAGCGGCTCACAGGCGCCTTCGCCATGCACTTGTTCACATGCTTCCATGGAGTCAAAGCGTGGCACTGCTTCAACGGCGGCGGTAAACGCTGCTTCACAGGCGGTGCGCGTATAAAGTTCGTCTGCCACGCACTCGTCTATATTCTGGTAGGCCTTGGGTTCGGAGAAGTTGACATCCGACAGCGTGTCTTGCGGTGCGGATGACTGACCGCAGCCGGCTAACGCGGCTGTGCCAGCAGCGCCCATCAAGGCCAGAGTCAGCCGAGTGCTGCGCTTGCGACGCGGTGGCTGGTTAGATGATTGCATGGGTGTCTCCCGTTACCAGATCATGGACGCTGCGTTGAGCATGCCAACCGCGATGGCGATGGTCGCCGCGAAAATGCCGTATGCCATGTGACCATCGGTAATATGTCCGGAAAGACTCTGCCCTTTGACTTTCAGCACCAGCTTGATGGCAAAGAAGGTCACAATCTGAACGATAAAGGCGATGATGCCCCAGGCGATAAAATCAATAAAGCTAACGCTGTTGGCCATCGCACTGTAAAGCGGAATGGTAAAACCTAAGGTCGCGCCGCCAAAGGCAGTGGCCGCTGCGGCGTTGCCTTCCTGGATTAACTGCCACTCATGGTGCGGGGTGATCTTGCTATACGCAGCCATAAACGCCACCAGTAGTATGGCAGCGGTGATAAGGTAAGCGAAGAACGCTGGCAGGCCTGCCAAGTACATACCAATATTGCCCATTATCGTTTCCTTTTTAGTCGTCAATCGTAAGGGGTAATCGTACGCTGTGAATGTCGATTAGTGTGCTTCGATAATCAGCGCGCTGATATCGATGCCCAGGCTAGTGACTAACTGATAGCTGCCTTCTTGCTCTTCGATCTCGGCGCTGAGCAGAATATACTCAAAGCGCTCAGACGCCTGATCTTGGCGCTCATACAGCATGCAGTGGTGGGTGACCTGGGAAATCCCGCTGTCGCTGGCGCGCGTCACTGTTTCTTCAAGCACTACCGGTGCTGACCATTCGCTGTTTTCAGCGCCCCAGACGCGCTGATAGCGTTTGAGATCGTCTTGAACATCGCCGTCTGTTTCCAGCGTAAAGCTGCGTTGGCCGAGTGGATGGGCCGGTGTCTGGTTATCTGGTTGATTGATCAGGCCATCAAATTCAAGGTCGGAGACATGCTGCGACGATAGGAAATCGAACAGCTTGTATTCAAATACCTTGCCATTGGCAACAGAGGCTTGAATCCAGGTGTCATTTTCTAGGTAAAACCGCGCGAGCTGTTCGCCTTGGCCGAGCTCGACCACGCCGACTGCCGCTATTTGTTGCGCCGCGCCGCTCCAACTGGCATCAAAGTTCAGGCTATCAAATGCTTTCAAGGACAGCATGTTAAGCGACACCATGCCACCAAGCCGCAGACCGTTGAAGTCGTCTGGGGTCATGCCTACTGGCAGGCCATTCGAGCGCTGGGCGGTTTCGCTGGCGTGCTGTTGTTGCACGTTTTTACTGTTGGCACGAAATAACGATTTAAGTGAACCAAGCATGGTAATAGACCTCCACAAAGCGGCTGGGTGTCATGCCAGCAGTGATGAAAAATGTGCCGGCGTCAGACGCTCATAGGCCATGTAATACAGCACATCGCCATCGCTTAGCTCACGGGTGGGGGGCGGGTTGAGCATGTTCGCCTCGCCGCTGTCAGAGGTGACGCCCAGCAGAGTGGCATTATGCACCTGCTTGGCCTGATTGAATAACTGGCCAAACGTGCTGCCTTCGGGAATATCTTGCAGCCGGGTTTGGTACTGTGTCGCCCCCTGATTGACGGCCAGCAGTTCGTTGACCACACGACTGATGCCCGCGTCAGTGGCCGAACGCACCAGCATTTCCAGTGCCATGGCTTCGGTACATTCGATGCCGGGTAGGGTACGGCGCAGCATAGCCGCCGTCGTGGGATTTTCACAGTGCGCAACGATATGGCAGTCAGGCGCTTTCAGGCTATAGGCAGACAGCGCGACGGTCGCCACGCGCTCATCACTGTCGTCGTAGATGATGATGCGACAAGCACTTTCAATGCCAGCACGCTTGAGCAGCGCCATGTTGGCAAAGCTATCACCTTTGACGAACTTTAAATCACCCGGACGTGGGTTGTTGATGTCTTTCGTTACGCATAGCACGATCTCATCGGGGAGCTGCCGATCGGCTTTGAGAATATCAATAATTTTCTCAGTGGTTTCTCCGTGCCAGCCGAGCACGACCGTGTGCCCCGTGAGATCGCTGTAATCGCCTTTGCCTTGCATTTGCTGCCTCCAAAAGTGGCTCACAGTAACGGTCGCCTTTCCGATCAGAGCGGCAAATAGCGAAATACCGCCCGGAATCAGATAAAACACAGCAACCAGTTGCCCAGCGGTAGAGGTTGGCGAGAAGTCACCGTAGCCCACGGTGGACGCCGTGACGACGTAAAAATAGAGCCACAGCGATAGTGAACTTGCGACTTCTTCGCCGGTAAGCCCGATGAGCAGCCACGACGTTGCCATATGTGCCAGTGCCAGCAACAGCAGAAACGTCCAGCTGACGTTAATCGTAGAGGCTTTTAAAGCTTTCAGTAGCTGCTGTAACACTGGCATGGCGTCACGCTTCCTTGTGTTTAAACGGTAGTGTTAGCGCTGGCGCTCAGTTGCCCGCAGTTTGCTTGGCTTTCAAACGAGCCAGCACGTCGCTGCCTGAGGTTTGCTGTTTGCCAATACCTGCCTGGGAGAGGCGGGCTTCCAAGTCGGCACCGGAATCTTGCGCTTGCATGGACTCGCCGATCTTGAGCTTTTCAGCCTGCAGGGCCTGACGCTCTTTAATACGTTCAAGCGAAGCAACAGCACTGCTCATGCTGGCGTTTTGGCCCGCGTGTTGGGATGCGACAGCCGCCTGTGCTTTTTGCGCGGCTTCAGTGGCCTTAACGTGGGACATCTGCTGCTCAACGCGGCGGATTTCACCCTTGGATTTAGCAACGGTCGACTTCAGCGCTTCAATAGAACCATCGTATTGCGAGACATTGGCCTGGGCGACTTCGCGCTCGCTTTCTAGGCGGGCAATTTCTTCAGCAACTTCTTCAGCTAGGCTCTGCTCGCCTTTTTCAAGCGCTGCCATGGCACTTTTTTCGTAATCCGCCATTTTATCCGTCAGTGCCTCCACTTCCTTAGCGGCAAGGTTACGCTTGGCCATAATGGTAGTGAGTTCTTCATTGGCTCTGTTAATCGCCGTTTTGGCGTCGCGCAGTTCCTGTTCCATGATGCGAATCCCTTGGCTATCGACAATTGCTTCGCCAGTTTCAGTGGCTTTGCCGCGTAGGGCGGTAAACATTTTGCGTAGTAACATTGGGTAACTCCTAAGTCGAATCAACCCGACGCTTGCGCATGGGGCTAGTAAAAGGGTGATGCGTAACCACAGGATGACACGTCGTTGGTGCCAGAGTGGCGTTAACAATCATTTAATTAAATCAGCCAATTAAATCAGCAATTTCTAGCGCCGCCTGAGCACAGGCTTCGACTTCTGCATTGATGGCCTCAAGCTTGCAGTCTGCAAACAGCTGGCCGTAGACCACGTAGTAATCTTCTTCGCCCAAGGTATGGATGCCGACGCTAACCAGGGGCAGGGCCATGCCCAAACGCAGCAGGGCATCGTTGAACGTGTTGATATCCTCAACCGCGCTGGTGGGGGCCACTTCGCTCATGACCAACCACTCTTCATCGGAATAAGTCAGGGTAACCGGTAAGTCCCCGTAGTCTTTGAGTGTAAACACCAGTGAGTCGTTATCTGGATCGAGGGTGATGTCAGCTGTAGGCCAATTCAGCTGGTTGTTTTCTACGCTGTGTTTGATCGCTTCAAGTCGTGTTTGTGTGTTCATTAAGCGCATCCTAATGGTCTATCCGGCGTATGACGGTAACAGCCATGCCGATGAGTAGCGGTATGCTGTTAACTATAAATTCTTTAGCATTTTACCCAATGAATCGATATTGCGTCTGCACCGATGGCAAACTAATCCGTTAGCACCCATAATGGTCAACGTTTCGACGGCGAGGAGAATCCCATGAAACTGCTAAATCGCTCTGCCCTGAGTGTCAGGCCGACCCAGACCTTCGTGGACTGGATCAATGCGCTCGAACCCACCATGGGAGACGACGACCTGACCCTGGACGACGTCGAGCGTGAAAGCACGGTGTATCTGATTCCTGAGATGGATACTCTAGAAGCGCTTGAGACGTTTGTCCATGAGCGCTACGCGGAAATTCTGGAGACTGAGTTGCGTGCTTGGGAAGAAGACGAACGCCAGTGGCCAGAAAAGCTGGATTGGTCGCTGTTTCAGGATTTTCTGCGCATTGAGCATAGTTACCTTGCCATTGATCTTGACGATGAAACCGCTCTTGAAATTTCCGACGTTGATGATGCGCTGCTGCTCGACAATGAGCAAGATTAGCGGATTGCCGTCTTGATGTAAGCGTATTGCGAAACCGGCCTCGGCCGGTTTCGCTGTTTTTAATGGTGCTGTTTAGGAACTGACCACCATGCGACTGTTTGAAACTCGGGCCGGTGACGATGGCCTTCCGGGGCCTGCGCGTGCGCTAGCGGTGCTGGCCTTGGTAACCGGAACGCTAATGGCGGTGGTGGATACCACCATGATCAATTTAGCCCTTCCCACCATTGCCGCTGACCTTAACGTACCTGCCTCTAGGGCGGTATGGATCACTAATTTATTTCAGGTGGTGTGTGCGGCTTTTCTGCTCGTGTTTGCAGGCATCAGCGAGCTGATCACCCGTCGGCGGCTTTATTTGTTTGGCCTGGCTACCTTTGTTTTCGCGGCGCTGGGGGCGGGTTACGTCAACGCCAATAACATAGGCCTTCCTGTCGCCGCCTATATTCTCGGTGACCCAGCACTGTCAGCACCCATCATTTTGTTCCAGGTGGTGCTCAT
>SKHS01000176.1 GCA_007116835.1 Halomonas sp. | reverse complement strand
ATCGCTGGCATTACCCCTGCTAAAAAAACGTCGCAAACAAGTGCTCTAATGGGGGCTTAGCGACGGCTAAACAGCCAACGTCCGGCATAAAGCGCTCCAGGTTACCTGGGGCGCTTTTTTTTATGAGCACCTTATTGGTGCGAGTTGCCTTCTTGGTGCATGACGGGCGTGCATTTTCCACAAACTAGCGCGCCACGATAGTGCGAAGGGCGCTAGCATCGTTGTTTTATTCTTACCTAACATGTTGATTTAAAAATTTTTAATGTTTTTTGTTTTGATATGGCGCAAACCTTGCAAATTATGATTGCTAGTGGATGCGACAGGCCTATCAATCACCGCAATATCCTTTTGCGATGGAAAGATAAGTTGGTCGTGACGCTCACATAACGAGCCCTTACTAAGGGCCGCAAGGAGGTTCAAGTGACCATACTGCAGCGCAAAACACACCCACGTACTGCTGGACGTTTCGCTATTGCCTTAATCACCGCCGCCATCATGGGGGCGAGTGCTCAGGCAGTTGCCCAAAATGACGATCCGATTAAGGTCGGTATCCTGCATTCACTTTCCGGCACCATGGCTATTAGTGAAACCGTCCTTAAAGACACCGTTGAAATGTTGATCGAGCAGCAAAATGAAGCCGGTGGCCTGTTGGGTCGTCAGCTTGAAGCTGTGGTGGTCGACCCCGCTTCTAACTGGCCACTGTTTGCAGAACGCGCTCGGGAGCTGCTGGCACAGCATGAAGTAGATGTGGTGTTTGGTAACTGGACCTCCGTATCTCGCAAAGCCGTATTACCTGTCTTCGAAGAGCTGAACGGTCTGCTGTTCTATCCGGTGCAGTATGAAGGCGAAGAGTCATCTGAAAACGTCTTCTACACTGGTGCAGCACCCAACCAGCAGGCGATTCCTGCGGTTGAGTATTTGATTAATGAAGTTGGCATTGAGCGCTTCGCACTGGTCGGCACCGACTATGTTTATCCGCGCACTACCAACCGCATCCTGGAAGCCTTCCTCAAGGATGAGCACGGCATTGCCGAAGACGACATCATGGTCAATTACACGCCGTTCGGTCATTCGGACTGGCAGAACATCGTGTCAGAAATACGTCGCTTTGGTGAAGAAGGTAAGCCCACAGCGGTGATTTCAACGATTAACGGCGACGCCAACGTGCCGTTCTACACCGAGCTTTCGAACCAAGGTGTGGATGCTGCCGATATTCCGGTCATCGCTTTCTCCGTGGGCGAGCAGGAGCTTACTGGTATTGATACAGGGCCGTTAGTAGGCCACTTGGCGGCCTGGAACTACTTCATGAGCGTCGATACGGACGATAACTACGACTTCATCGATGCTTGGATTGACTACACCGGTGACGAAGATGCCGTGACCAACGACCCGATGGAAGCGCACTACATTGGCTTCAATATGTGGGCCGAAGCGGTGCGCAAAGCGGGCACCACCGATGTTGATGCGGTGAAAGACGCCATTATCGGTGTGACGGTGCCGAACCTCACCGGTGGCTATGCAGCCATGATGCCTAACCATCACATCACCAAGCCGGTACTGATTGGTGAAATTCAGGACAACGGCCAGTTTGATATTGTCTGGCGCACACCGTCTACCGTGGTGGGCGATGCTTGGTCAGACTACCTGCCTGGCTCGCGTGACTTGATTGCTGACTGGCGCGCCCCGATGCGCTGCGGCAACTTCAACGTTGTGAACGGCTCGTGTGGTGGCAGCACCGCCGCAGAAGAAGCTGAAGCAGCCCTGGCTGAGTAACAGTTTTTTTGAATAACACTCCCTTGCCGCGACGCACCTATTGAACAAGCGCGACGTGGCAAGGAGCACGCTACCTCTTTCCCCTTTTTGTTAACCAAAGGAAGAACCCCATGAGGCGTTTCCTTTCCTTAGGATTACTGTGTCTGCTGTTGTTAGGCATCACAGTAACCGCTCAGGCACAAACAAGCGCCAGTGTTGATGCTGATGACGCCGCTGCGCTTGAGTTACTAGAAGCACTGGACGTGCGCTCCTTCCCGGCCAAAGGCGAAGCAATCATCGCTATTTTGCAAAGTGATGATGAGCGCGCTCGTGATTGGCTGCAGTCATTGTTAGATGGCCGCCTGCAGCGCACCGACGATGGCCGTTTCGTGGTGGTGCTCGACAACCGAGGTCGGGATTGGCCTGTTGCTGATGCGTTAACCGGCGAACCGCTGGGTGACATGTCTCGCCGCGATCTGGATCGTATTGGCATTAATAACAATCTGCGCAACCAGTTACGCAGCGCTATTGCCGTGGTGGATCTTTATTCGCCGGACGTGGAGCGCCGTCGTACCTCGGCCACTCGGCTGTTGGGTGAAGTTGACGCAGAACTGGCTGAACCGCTTAGTGAGCTGATCGCTGAGGAAGAAGATGCTCAGGTAAAGCGCAGGTTGACCCAGGCGTTGGCAATTTACCAAGTGGAAAGTGGCCAACTTGAAGGCGTGGAAACGTTGCGAGGCAGTTTGCACCCGCGTGTTCGGGTGGCGCTTAACCGAGCAGCGAATGGCGATGATCCCATTGTGGCCGATGCCGCCAATGAAGCGCTGATCAGCATTGAGCAAAACCTCAAAATAAACCGTGGTCTGGAAACGCTCTACTTCGGCTTAAGCTTAGGTTCTGTGTTGGTGCTTGCAGCGATTGGGCTGGCGATCACCTTCGGCGTCATGGGCGTGATTAACATGGCCCACGGCGAACTGATCATGCTGGGGGCTTACACCACCTGGGCAATGCAGCAGTTACTGCCCGGACAACCCGGCCTGGCGTTGATCCTGTCGATTCCAGCTGGCTTTATGGTGGCTGCACTGGCCGGGGTGGCTATTGAGCGCAGTGTGATTCAGTTCCTTAAAGGCCGCCCGCTGGAGACCCTATTAGCCACTTTTGGTATCAGCTTGATTCTTCAACAGCTGGTGCGCACGGGCATTTCGCCGCTTAACCGCACGGTCATTACCCCTGAATGGATGAGCGGTTCATTGGTGGTCAATGATGCACTGTCGCTAACGCTCAATCGTATGTATGTGCTGGGCTTTGCGCTGGTGGTGTTTGCAGGCCTGATGCTGATCATGCGTCGCACACGCTTGGGGCTTGAAGTGCGTGCCGTGACTCAAAACCGCGCTATGGCACGCTCTATGGGCATCCGCGCCACCCGGGTCGATATTATGACCTTCGCGTTAGGTTCCGGCGTGGCAGGTTTGGCGGGCGTGGCATTATCGCAGCTTACCAATGTCGGCCCCAACCTGGGTCAAAACTACATTATTGATTCTTTCATGGTGGTGGTGTTTGGCGGCGTGGGTAACCTATGGGGCACCCTGGTTGCTGGGCTCTCTCTAGGTATTATCAATCAAGTGTTAGAACCCTGGGCGGGTGCGGTGCTGGCCAAAATTATTGTCCTGGTGTTCATCATTCTGTTTATTCAAAAACGCCCGCGTGGACTCTTTCCGCAGAAGGGCCGGGCTGCCGAGGGCTAATCTATGATGACCCACTCATCGTCAAGCCAATGTTGGCTAACCCGCCCGTTTGGCGAACGGGCTACGCAGATCTTTCTAGGCGTGTTATTTGCTGCCCTACTGCTGGTGACAGTGCTGCACTTGTCGGTTCCCCAAGGCCACCCGCTGCATGTGAATGCCTATACCGTGAACCTGTTTGGCAAATACCTAAGCTACGCGCTGCTGGCAGTGGCGGTAGACTTGGTATGGGGTTATCTAGGTATTTTGAGCCTAGGCCACGGGGCGTTTTTCGCTATCGGCGGCTACGCCATGGGTATGTACCTAATGCGCCAGATCGGTGATCGCGGCACCTATGGCGATCCAGTGCTACCGGATTTTATGGTGTTTCTCAGCTGGGAGAGCCTGCCGTGGTACTGGCTCGGCTTTGATATGGCTTGGTTTGCGTTTGCGATGGTGCTCATAGCGCCAGGGTTACTGGCATTAGTGTTCGGCTTTTTAGCCTTTCGCTCTCGGGTTACCGGTGTCTATTTGTCGATTATTACCCAAGCATTAACCTTTGCCCTGATGCTGGCGTTCTTTCGCAACGAGATGGGCTTTGGTGGCAACAACGGGCTAACCGACTTCCGCGAACTGCTAGGCTACAACCTGCGCAGTAACGACACCCGCTTAGGGCTGTTTATTGCCACCGGCGTTGCGCTGGCGCTGGGCTACATCCTGTGCCGCGCGATTGTCACCAGCAAGCTAGGCCGAGTGTGCGTGGCAACCCGGGATGCCGAGGCGCGCACGCGTTTTATTGGCTACCGAGTCGAACGCTTCCAGCTGTTTGTGTTCGTGGTTTCCGCCATGCTGGCAGGCTTAGCTGGTGCGCTTTATGTGCCTCAGGTGGGCATTATCAATCCCAGCGAATTCTCGCCAATTTTCTCAATTGAAATTGTACTGTGGGTAGCGCTAGGTGGTCGCGCTACGCTATATGGCGCGGTTATTGGAGCGATTCTGGTCAATTACGCCAAAACGGTCTTCACCGGTGTGATGCCAGATGCCTGGCTGTTTGCCCTGGGCGCGATGTTTGTGCTGGTCACTGTGTTTTTGCCCAAGGGCGTGGCAGGACTATTTCGTTATCTCAAACGTAAACACCGCGATGACCAACCACCCAAGGAGGCAACCGCATGAGCTTGTTGCAATCGCTAACCACGCGGGATCGGGTGTTTGACTTTATGGCTCCACAGGCATCGCCGGTAGATGTGCGCCACGGCCCGATTCTATATATGGAAGATGTCTCGGTGAGCTTCGATGGCTTCAAGGCGATCAATAACTTGAACTTGACCATTGATGACGGCGAACTACGCTGCATTATCGGCCCTAACGGGGCCGGTAAAACGACCATGATGGACATCATTACCGGCAAAACGCGCCCTAACGAAGGCAGCGTGTGGTTTGGCAGCCGCCATAATCTGCTGCAAATGAATGAGCCTGATATCGCTAGCCTGGGGATTGGCCGTAAGTTCCAAAAGCCCACGGTATTTGAAGCACTTAGCGTGTTCGAAAACCTGGAGCTGGCGATGGCGGCGGACAAGCGGATTTTTCCCACACTAACCGCCCGTATGACCGGTGACATTAAAGACCGCATCGATGAAGTGTTGGAAACCATTGGACTGATCGAACTGTGCTACCGGCCAGCAGGTATCCTCTCTCACGGCCAAAAGCAGTGGCTGGAAATTGGCATGTTGCTAATGCAGCGCCCGCGATTGTTGCTGGTAGATGAACCCGTTGCTGGGATGACAGAACAAGAGATGGAGCGCACCGCAGAACTGCTAACGGGCCTGGCGGGTAAACAATCGGTGGTCGTGGTGGAACACGATATGGGCTTTGTACGCTCTATTGCCCGCAAAGTGACTGTACTGCACCAAGGCAGCGTGCTGGCAGAAGGCAGTATGGATCAGGTGTCCAGCGACCCGAAAGTGGTCGAGGTGTATCTGGGTGCGGATGACGAGGAGGCTGCCTGATGCTGGCAATCGAACAACTCAACCAGTTCTACGGGGAAAGTCACACGCTGTGGGATTTAGATCTCGACGTACCTGCAGGCCAATGCACCTGCGTGATGGGCCGTAACGGGGTGGGTAAAACCACCCTGATGAAGGCCATTATGGGCGAAGTGGCGGTGAAAAGTGGCCAACTGCGTTACCAAGGCGATGGCGGTGAAATTGAACTGACCAAAAAGGCCATTGAAGCGCGCTCTCGTTTGGGCATTGGTTTTGTGCCGCAGGGGCGACAGATTTTTCCGCTGCTCACCGTCGAGGAGAACCTTCGCACCGGTTTGGCAGCGCGCAGTGATGGTCTGAAAAAAATCCCCGAGCGTGTCTATGAACTGTTTCCTGTTCTAAAAGAGATGAAACATCGCCGTGGTGGTGACTTATCCGGCGGGCAACAGCAGCAGCTAGCCATTGGCCGCGCGCTGGTGATAGAGCCCAAGTTGCTGATTTTAGATGAGCCAGGGGAAGGTATTCAGCCCAATATTGTGGCGCAAATCGGTCAGGTGATTCGCCAACTGATCAAAGAGGATGGCCTGACGGTGCTGCTGGTGGAGCAGAAGCTGCCCTTTGCCCGTAAGTACGCCGACCGCTTTGTGATTATGGATCGAGGTCGTCCGGTGGCAAACGGTGATATCTCAGAACTTTCCAACGAACTGATCAAGCAGCATTTGACCGTTTAAGCCATAGATGGTCCATTTCGGTGCAGCTTAGTCTTATTTTGATTCTTTTTGGTGCGCAATAGGCGTCATTAGACGGCCTCTTTTCACCTTATACGGGCGCTTTGGCAGCGTATTCACATTTTTCACCATTTTGGCGCATTCCTTGCATTTGAAAATGAAATGCTTATTAACAGGAAGTAAATGCGCCCATGATGCTGTGTGAACTCGCGACACCTGCTGCTGGCTCAGGTCACCGCTTTGACGAAGAGCGCCATTGGGCGGCATCGCTGGCGCTGCGTTTTGCTAACCGTGCGGGCACAACACGGCTGGTACAAGCGCGTCACCAGGGGCCACTGAGAGTGCAGCGCCCGTTTTACCCCGAAGGCAGCACAGAGGCCTGCCATGTGTATGTGTTGCATCCGCCCGGTGGCTTGGTTAGTGGTGACGCACTGACGATCCGTGCCCATATCGAGCGTGGTGCACACGCGCTGCTCACCACGCCGGCGGCTAACAAGCTTTATAAAGCGGACAGTCAGGGCGTCGCCTGGAACCAAGATACCGAACTAAACGTGGAAGATGGGGGCATCCTTGAATGGCTTCCTCAAGAAACCATTGCCTTTGATGGCTCCAAAGGCACTCAGCGAACGCACATTGCGTTGCATGGCAGCGCCCGCTGCCTGGGCTGGGAAATTATGGCGCTGGGCCGCCCTGCCAGTGAGCTGCCCTATGTAACCGGCCGCATCGAGCAGCACTTTCGTTTAACCCTAAATGGCAAGCCACTGTGGCTGGAGCGCCAACCCTTAGACCCTGCGCATCCGCGCTTTAACGGGCGCTGGGGGCAGGGGGGCGCTACGGTGCAAGCCACGCTGTGGGCAGTTGGTTTGGATGATGCCGGTGCAGCGGTTGATGAACTGCGCGACGCGCTACCGGACAACCCACGTTGGGCAGTCACCGTTCGCCAGGGCGTACTGTTATTACGTTATCTCGGAAACTCCCGTAATGAAGCCTGGGCGCTGTGTGAACAGGCTTGGCACTTATTACGCCCGCGCTGGATTGAGCGTACAGCTCATACACCGCGTATTTGGCTAACCTAATTTGATGCACCGCTGGAGACATACGCTATGGAACTGACCCCACGAGACAAAGACAAGCTGCTGCTGTTTTCTGCTGCCCAGCTTGCCGAGCGCCGCAAAGCACGCGGCCTAAAGCTTAACTACCCCGAAGCCGTGGCGCTGATCAGCTTTGAAATCATCGAAGGTGCCCGTGACGGCAGAAGCGTTGCCGATTTAATGAGCTACGGCCGTGAAATCCTTAGCCGTGATGACGTGATGGATGGCGTGGCGGAAATGGTTGATGAAGTGCAGGTAGAAGCCACCTTTCCGGACGGCACCAAACTCGTGACCGTTCACACGCCAATCAACTAGTCGTCAGCAACCAGGAGGCTGCCATGATGTCCAGCCCAATGATTCCAGGACAGTATCAGTTAAAAGACGGTGATATTGAGCTATGCGTGGGACGCGAGCGAATCACTGTAGAGGTGGCCAATACCGGCGACCGCCCCATTCAGATCGGCTCTCACTACCACTTCGCGGAAGCCAATCCCGCGTTGGTATTTGATCGCAGCAAATCCCGTGGCTTTCGCTTAGATGTGGCAGCGGGCACCGCGATTCGCTTTGAGCCTGGCCAGACCCGCGAGGTCACGCTAATTCCCTTCGTCGGTAAGCGCGAAATTTACGGCTTCCGTGGCGATGTGATGGGTGCGCTCGATGGAGATAAACAATGAAACCGGTTAACAAAATCAGCCGGCAAGCCTACGCCGATATGTATGGCCCCACGGTGGGCGACCGTGTGCGCCTGGGTGATACCGAGCTGTGGATTGAAGTGGAGCAAGACGCTACCCATTACGGTGACGAGGTGAAGTTTGGCGGTGGTAAGGTTATCCGCGACGGTATGGGGCAAAGCCAGCGTAACGACGCCACGGTGATGGATACGGTGATTACCAACGCGCTGATTTTAGACTGGTGGGGCATTGTGAAAGCCGATGTCGGCCTGCAAAACGGTCGTATCGCGGCGATTGGCAAGGCAGGTAATCCCGATACCCAGCCGGATGTGGATATAGTGATTGGCCCCGGCACCGAAGTGATTGCCGGTGAAGGTAAAATCCTCACCGCTGGCGGCATCGACGCCCATATTCACTTTATTTGCCCCCAGCAGATTGAAGAAGCGCTGATGAGCGGTGTGACCACCATGCTGGGCGGCGGCACTGGTCCTGCAACAGGCTCTAATGCGACAACCTGCACGCCTGGCGCGTGGCATATTGGCAAAATGCTACAAGCGGTAGACGACCTGCCGATGAATATTGGCCTGTTGGGCAAAGGCAACGCCAGCCTGCCAGAGGCGTTAGAAGCGCAGCTGGAAGCCGGTGCCATGGGGCTCAAGCTCCACGAAGACTGGGGCACCACACCTGCTTCCATTGATACCTGCCTCAGTGTGGCAGAAAAGTACGATGTGCAGATCGCAATCCACACCGACACACTCAACGAATCCGGCTTTGTGGAAGACACCCTGGCGGCGTTTAAAGAGCGTGGCATTCACACCTACCACACCGAAGGGGCAGGTGGCGGCCACGCGCCGGATATCCTGACCGCCTGTTCAAAAGAGTACGTGTTGCCGTCTTCCACTAACCCGACGCGGCCTTATACGGTTAACACCATCGACGAACACCTGGATATGCTGATGGTCTGCCACCACTTAGACCCCAGCATTCCTGAAGATGTGGCCTTTGCCGACTCACGTATTCGCCGTGAAACCATCGCCGCCGAGGATATTCTTCACGACCTGGGCGTGATCTCGATGATTGCCTCGGATTCCCAAGCCATGGGGCGCGTGGGCGAAGTGGTCTGCCGTACCTGGCAAACGGCCCATAAAATGAAGGTGCAGCGCGGTTTATTGCCTGAAGATGAAGCGTTGGGCGCTGATAACCTGCGCGCCAAGCGTTATATCGCCAAATACACCATTAATCCTGCCATTACCCACGGCATTGCCCATGAGGTAGGTTCTATCGAAGTTGGCAAGCTGGCGGATTTAGTGCTCTGGAAGCCCGCATTCTTCGGTGTAAAGCCCTCATTGATTATTAAAGGCGGCATGATTGCGGCAGCGCCCATGGGCGACCCCAATGCGTCTATTCCCACGCCCCAGCCAGTGCATTAT
>SKHS01000183.1 GCA_007116835.1 Halomonas sp. | reverse complement strand
GTTTCCTGCTAAATTCGCTAAGGGTTAAGTGTTTCCACAGCGGAGAAACAGGCATGGGTAAGGTGCACTTTATTGGTGGTGAGAAAGGCGGGGTAGGTAAGTCGATGACGGCGCGGCTATTGGCGCAGTATTACATCGATCATGAAATGCCGTTTTTGGGGTTTGATTGCGATGCCTCCCATGGCACGTTTTCGCGCTTTTACCAGGATTATGCTTCCCCCGTGGTCGTCGGTGATGACGATAGCCTAGACGGTATGCTGACGGCGCTTGAAGAGCACCCCGAGCGGGATTTGATTATTGACCTGGCGGCGCAGTCTGCCCAGCCGATTAACCGCTGGATTGAAGACACCGATGTGTTTGGGCTGTTGAGCGAGCTAGGCATGCAGGTGGTGTGGTGGCACGTGATGGATGACGGTGCCGACTCTGTCACGTTGCTTGCTCGCGTGCTGGAGCGCTACAACGACCAGTCAGTTGATGTTGTGGTGGTACAGAATTTAGGGCGTGGTGAAAGCTTTACACGCTTCCAGCACTCTGATGTCTACCAACAGGCGAAAGCGCAGGGCGCTACCTTTATAGAACTGCCCAAGCTGCATGCCAAACTGACCCAGAAAATTGACTTCAACAACAGCAGCTTTTGGGCGGTGGCCAACGACCGTGGCCTTATGAATATTGCCGAGCGTCAGCGTATGAAGGTGTGGCTTCGTAATGTGTATACGCAGTTTGGTTTCTTGCGCCCGAAGCAATAGCCCGCAAGCGGCAGTGGTTGAACCAAGCCTGAGGCCGAGGCTAGTAAAGCATTGACAACGGCTAGTAAGCCCGCTTTGCGCGTGATAGACTATGCCATCCTCTCAGACAAGACCCGTGAGCGGGCAGATTTTAAACTGCTCGTTACACCATTTGGCAGCGTTTTAATCGCTTTCAAATCAATTGGTTGTTGTGGAAAGATACTGACGGAAATGTCGTGTCGTGGCGAAAACCTAGAGGTGAAAACCTAGAGGTAAAAGCCAACCGACAAACACATAGTTAATTCGTTGCCGTATATTGGCAACCTTTATTCTCCAAGGAGATACCTGTGGCGAACAGCAAGCAAGCACGCAAGCGCGCCCGCCAGGCCGAGACTCGTCGCGTCCTGAAAGCCAGCCAGCGCAGCATGGTCCGCACCTACATCAAGCGTGTGATCAAAGCGATCAACACCGGCGACCATGGCAAGGCAATGGAAGAATTCAAAGTTATGCAGCCGGTTGTTGACCGCATTGCTGACAAAGACGTTCTTTCTAAGAAGAAAGCTGCACGTCTGAAAAGTCGCTTGAACAAGCGCATTAAGGCTCTGGCGGCGTAAGTCGGCAGGCGCCATAAAAAAAACCGGCTGCGGCCGGTTTTTTTGTGTCTAAACATCGCCTGTGGCGATGCACTGTGAGCTTATGGATTGAGTCATGACCACGAACACGCCTCCGCAAGCCAATATGCCCCCCCCGCGCCGAGGGCTGATGCGCTCTGGGTTAGTGGTCAGCGCCATGACCATGCTGTCGCGGGTGATGGGCCTAGTGCGCGATGTAGTGGTGGCCACCTTTTTAGGGGCGGGCAATGGCGCGGATGCATTTTTCGTCGCGTTTAAAATCCCCAACTTCTTGCGCCGTTTGTTTGCCGAAGGAGCGTTTAACCAGGCCTTTGTGCCGGTGCTTTCCGAGTACTCGACCCAGCGCAGTAAGCAGGAAATTCGCGAGCTGCTGAATGCGGTGGCGGGGAGTCTAACGGCCATATTGGCGCTGATAACCGCCTTTGCCATGCTGGGAGCCCCTTGGTTGGTGTGGGTGTTTGCCCCTGGCTTTGGTCGCGACCCAGAAAAGTTGGCCATGACTGCCGACATGCTGCGCCTGACGTTTCCCTATTTGCTGCTGATTTCATTAACGGCATTTGCAGGCAGCGTGCTGAATACCTGGAACCGCTTTGCGGTGCCCGCCTTCACTCCTGTACTGCTTAACCTTTCGCTGATTGGTGCAGCGTTGCTGCTCATGCCGTTAATGGAAGAGCCCGCCATGGCGCTGGCCTGGGGGGTGTTGATTGCCGGGGCTGCCCAATTAGTGTTTCAGGTGCCGTTTTTGCTGCGCTTGGGGTTACTGCCGACGCCGTGGCCCAATTTCGCCCACGATGGCGTGAAGCGTATCCTGAAATTGATGGCCCCTGCACTATTTGGAGTGTCGGTGTCGCAAATCAACCTGCTGTTAGATACGGTATTGGCCTCTTTGTTAGTGGCAGGCAGTGTATCGTGGTTGTACTACTCCGATAGGCTGGTTGAACTACCCCTGGGAGTGTTCGGTGTGGCGATTGGTACGATTATTTTGCCTGCGCTCTCTAAGCGGCATGCGGAACAATCAAACGAACACTTTGCAGCGATGCTGGACTGGGCGGTTCGCGTGGTGCTGCTGTTGGGGGTGCCCGCCGCGCTGGCTCTGGCGGTGTTAGCCGAACCGTTTTTGATTACCCTGTTTCATTACGGGGCGATGACCGATCATGATATTCAGATGGCTGCCATGAGTTTGCGGGCGTACGCCTTTGGGCTGGTAGCCTTTATGCTGATCAAGGTGTTAGCGCCTGGCTTCTTTGCCCGTCAGGACACTAAAACGCCGGTGAAAGTAGGCATTATTGCCATGGTAGCTAACATGGTGTTCAACCTGCTGTTAATTTGGCCGTTGGCCCATGCGGGCTTGGCACTGGCGACCGCGCTGTCGGCATTTTTAAATGCCGGCCTGTTGGGTTACTTGCTTTATCGCCAGAAGGTACTGGTCTTCCAGCCAGGCTGGGGGCGCTACGCGGTTCAACTTGTGGGCGGTAGCGCGTTGATGAGCATCGCGCTTTATGTGGTTTCTCCTGAATGGCACGTATGGCTTGAGTTTGAACTTTGGCAGCGTATTCGCTGGGTGGCGGGGCTCATTGTGCTGGGAGGCGGGCTTTATTTTGCCTGGCTGACGGCACTTGGTCTGCGGCTGCGTCACTTTAAGATGAATAGCTAATCAGGGCGAAGGTAATCTTCACCTGCACCTGAACAGCGCGTTCGTTATAATCAAATGCTTTTAGACGGCAAACGCTTTTAAAAAAGGCTTTTAAAAAAAGAGGTGCCATGCACGTCATACGAGGTCTGCACAATCTGACAGCGGCGCATCGTGGCTGCGTTGCCACCATTGGTAATTTCGATGGGGTGCATCGCGGCCATCAGGCTATCCTGGAACAGTGTCGCGAGCATTCAGCGCGCCTGGGCGTGCCGTTGACCGTGGTGGTGTTTGAACCTCAGCCGCGGGAGTTTTTTGCCGGTGACCAAGCGCCGCCTAGGCTAACCCGCCTGCGCGAGAAGGTGCGTCTGCTGCGCGACCATGGTGCCGAGCAGGTGCTGTGCCTGCCCTTTAACGATGCGTTGCGTAGCTTGACCGGGCGTGAGTTTATTGACCAGGTGCTGATTGAAGGCTTGGGCGTGAAGCATCTGGTCGTGGGGGATGATTTTCGCTTTGGCTGCGACCGCCGAGGTGACTTCAATCTGCTGGAGATCGTTGGGCGCAATCACCACTTTGGCGTAGAGCATACGCGTACTTTCAAAGTGGATGATGAGCGGGTATCTAGCACGCGGGTACGCACCTTGCTAGCTAGCGGTAATTTCGAGGTCGCGGCGCGCCTGCTAGGTCGGCCCTATTCGTTGCATGGCCGTGTGGTACGCGACCAGCAGCTAGGGCGCACCATTGGTGTGCCCACCGCCAACCTGCCGCTGTTGCCCCAGCCATTAACGCTGCGCGGTGTGTTTGCCGTGGTGGCCGAACTGGCTAATGGACAGCGTTACCCCGCGGTGGCAAATGTCGGCTTTCGGCCTACCGTGGGGTCTGAACGGCCCACGCTGGAAGTTCATCTATTGGAATTTTCAGGCGACCTTTATGGTCAGCGGCTGACGGTTTACCCCTGCGCACGGCTTCGCGGGGAGGTGAAGTTTGACGATTTTGATGCGCTGAAAACGCAAATTGAACACGACCAGGCCAGGGCGCGACGTTATTTCGCGGCCGCGGATGCTGGCTGCATGAATGCTCTTCCGCTGGCCTCGGCCCCGCTTGGGCGTGAGACCGCTTCTTCTGATTTCTCTTCGGCGGATGACGCCGCCGATGCTAACGACGGCTGACCGGACTATGGATTATAAGCACACGCTAAACTTGCCAGAAACCGACTTTCCCATGCGCGGCATGCTGCCGAAGCAGGAACCAGGGCGCGTTTCAAAATGGCAGGATATGAACCTGTACCAGCGCTTGCGCGACACCCGCGCGGGCGCGCCGCTGTTTGTGTTGCACGATGGCCCTCCCTACGCCAACGGCAGCATCCATATTGGTCACGCCGTTAATAAAATCCTTAAAGATATTATTGTTAAGTCGAAAAATCTGGCGGGTTTCGATGCACCTTACGTACCTGGCTGGGATTGTCACGGCCTGCCTATTGAGCACAAGGTAGAAACTACCCACGGTAAACATTTGGCCGCCGATAAAGCCCGCGAGTTATGCCGTGAGTACGCTGGTGCGCAGATTGAAACCCAGCTGGTCGATTTTGTGCGTTTGGGTATTATCGGTGACTGGGATCATCCGTATCGCTCGATGGACTACGCCAACGAGGCGGGGGAAATCCGCGCGCTGGCCGATATGGTTGATGCGGGCTACGTGTTCAAAGGCTTAAAGCCGGTTAACTGGTGCTTTGATTGTGGCTCGGCGCTGGCAGAGGCTGAAGTTGAGTACGCTGACAAAAAATCTGATGCCATTGATGTCGCGTTTCCGGTAGAAGATGCCGACAAACTAGCCGCGGCCTTTGGCCTTAGCGAATTGCCCAAGCCAGCAGCAGTGGTGATCTGGACCACCACGCCCTGGACAATTCCCGCCAACCAAGCGCTTAACGTTCACCCTGAGTTTACCTACGCGCTGGTGGATACCGGCGAACGCCTGCTGCTGCTCGCAGAAGAGCTGGTGGAAAGCTGTTTAGAGCGCTTTGGGCTAACCGGTAGCGTGATGGCTACTGCCCAAGGTAAAGCGCTGGACCTGATTAATTTCCGTCACCCGTTCTACGATCGTCTTTCGCCGGTATATCTAGCGGACTACGTTGAATCTGAAGTGGGCAGCACGGGCATCGTTCACTCCGCGCCGTCCTACGGCATGGATGACTTTATCACCTGCCGTGAACATGGTATGAGCTTTGATGACATGCTCAACCCAGTGCAGGGTAATGGTGTTTACGCCGATGACCTGCCGTTCTTCGGCGGCCAGATGATCTGGAAAGCCAACCCACATATCGTTGAGAAGCTGCGCGAAGTGAACGCGCTGATGGCGCATACGCCTATCAAGCACAGCTACATGCACTGCTGGCGGCATAAGTCACCGGTGATTTACCGCGCCACGGCTCAGTGGTTTGTGGGCATGGATATCAAAGGCAAGGACGGCAAAACCCTGCGCGAACGGGCACTGGAAGGCATTGAAGCCACCGAGTTTACCCCCGCATGGGGGCAGGCGCGCTTGCATAGCATGATCGCTAATCGCCCGGACTGGTGTATCTCTCGCCAGCGTAACTGGGGCGTGCCGATTCCATTCTTCCTGCATAAGCAAACCGGCGAGCTGCACCCGAACACGGTTAAGCTAATGGAAGAGGCGGCTAAGCGCGTCGAGCAAGATGGTATCGAGGCGTGGTTTAAGCTCGACCCTGCAGAGCTTTTAGGCGCTGAAGCGGCTGAGTACGACAAAGTCACCGATACCTTGGACGTCTGGTTTGACTCCGGTACCACGCACCGTCATGTACTGCGCGGTTCGCACCCCCATGGCCATGAAAGCGGCCCGCGTGCTGACCTGTACCTGGAAGGTTCGGATCAGCACCGTGGCTGGTTCCATTCGTCGCTACTGACCGGCTCAGCGATCGACGGTCATGCGCCGTACCGTCAGCTGCTGACCCATGGCTTCACGGTCGATGCCCAGGGCCGCAAAATGTCGAAATCCATCGGCAATGTGGTTGCACCGCAAACCGTGATGGATAAGCTAGGGGCGGATATTTTACGCCTGTGGACTGCCTCGACCGACTACTCCGGTGAAATGGCGGTGTCTGATGAAATCTTGAAGCGCACCGCCGATGTGTATCGTCGTATCCGTAACACCGCACGCTTTTTGCTTTCCAACTTGAGTGGCTTTGATCCGGCCAAAGACCAGGTGGCCTTTGGTGATATGTTGGCGCTGGATCAGTGGGTGGTCGACCGCGCGGCACAGCTACAAGGGCGTATCGAAAAAGCCTATGAAGAGTACCGTTTCCTGGATGTTTACCAGCAGGTGCATGGTTTCTGCGCACGTGAATTAGGTGGTTTCTACCTGGATGTCATCAAAGACCGCCAGTACACCACCCAAACAGATTCATTGGCCCGCCGCAGCGCGCAAACGGCGCTTTATCATGTGGTCGAAGCGCTGAGCCGCTGGGTTGCACCGATTCTGTCGTTTACCGCTGAAGAGATTTACGAGCACATTCCTGGTGAGCGTGGCGACAGCGTCCTGCTCGAAACTTACTACACTGGGCTTGGAACCTTAGATGAGGGTGCTGAGTTAGGCCGTGCCTTCTGGGAACACGTACTGGAAGTGAAGCACTCGGTGAACAAGTGCCTGGAAGATGCGCGTAATGCCAAAGTCATCAAAGGTAGCCTAGCGGCGGAAGTCACGCTTTATGTCAGCGATGAACTGAATGCCACGCTTGCCAAGCTGGGCGACGAGCTGCGCTTTGTTATGCTTACCAGTGAAGTGCATTTAGCACCGCTTGCTGATGGCGCGAACGCGGAAAGCACCGAGCTTGATGGCCTGAAAGTGGCGGTTAGCGGAAGCGAACACCAGAAGTGCGAACGCTGTTGGCATCACCGTGCCGATGTCGGCACCCATGCTGAGCATCCGGATCTGTGTGGTCGCTGTATTAGTAACCTGCCTAAAGGCAGCGGCGAGATTCGCTACTATGCCTAGCACTGCGTCAACTACCCACGATCCACACCAGCGGCCGCCCATGCGGCGGCCGCTGCGCTGGCTGTGGCTGGCGGTAGTCGTCATCGTGCTGGATTTGCTGACCAAGTACATGGCTAGCCATTTTTTGAACTACGCCCAGCCTGTGGAAGTGCTGCCGTTTTTCAATCTGACGCTGCTACATAACCCCGGCGCTGCGTTTAGCTTTTTAGCCAGCCATCCAGGCTGGCAACGCTGGTTTTTTGCCATTGTTGCCGTGGGTGCCAGTATTGGCTTGACCATCTGGCTCTCCCGACTGAAGGTGGATGAAAAGCTCTTAGCTGTTGCGCTACCGTTAATTATTGGTGGCGCTCTGGGTAACTTGTATGACCGTTTGGTACATGGCTACGTGGTGGACTTTTTATCGTTTCACGTTGCTGGTTGGTACTACCCCGCCTTTAATATCGCGGATATCGGCATTACCCTGGGGGCAGTGGGGTTAATTTGGGAGTCGGTCATGGGTGATCGGCGGCGCAAAAAAGCTGCCTAATGGCACCACGATGAAAGGGCGGTGATACACTACCGGCATGACTTTTTGCATATGACTGCGAGGAACGTTATGGACTACCTGATCGATGACGGAATGGAAATTACCCTGCACTTCACGCTGAAGCTAGAAGACGGCACGGTAGTCGATTCCACCAAAGAGAAAACCCCTGCTACCTTTCAGTATGGCGATGGCAACTTGCCGCCTGGTTTTGAACACCCGATTAAAGGAATGGCATCTGGCCAGAGTGGGTCGTTTCAGATTACCCCTGAGCACTCGTTTGGTCAGCATAACCCGCAAAATATCCAAACCCTCAAGCGCACCGATTTTGGTGACGAAGAGCCAGAGATTGGCATGGTGATGTCATTTGCTGATAAAGCGGGAACGGAATTGCCTGGCGTGGTCAAAACCATTGACGGAGACCGTGTGGAAGTTGATTTTAATCATCCTCTGGCGGGTCGTACGCTAACGTTTGAAGTCGATGTGTTGAACGTGACACCAATCACCAAGCACTAACGTCAGACTTTCAAAATCTAGCTTTCATTTATTGAGCGATGCTGTCGCATCAAGGCGCTTTTATGCAGTCATCAGAGTCATCTCAGCCAACCCAACCCGTACAGATCAAGCTGGCGAACCCGCGTGGTTTTTGTGCTGGCGTGGATCGCGCGATTGACATTGTTAACCGTGCGCTGGATGTCTTCGGCCCGCCGATCTACGTGCGTCACGAGGTGGTTCATAACCGCTTTGTGGTAGAAACCCTGCGTGAGCGGGGCGCGGTGTTCGTTGAAGAGCTTCATGAAGTGCCCGACGATGTGATCGTGATTTTCTCGGCTCACGGCGTTTCCCGGGCGGTGCAGTTAGATGCAGAACAGCGTGGTCTCAAAGTGTTTGATGCTACCTGCCCGCTGGTGACCAAAGTGCATATGGAAGTGCTGCGCTACGCTAAGCGTGGCCAGGAGTGCATTTTAATTGGTCATGAAGGCCACCCGGAAGTCGAAGGCACCATGGGGCGTTATGATCCCTCTCACGGTGGCCAGATCTACTTGGTCGAGGATGAGCAGGATGTTGCCAAACTGGTGGTCAATGATCCTTCAGCGCTAGCGTTTGTGACCCAAACCACGCTCTCGATGGACGACACCGCCAAGGTGATCGACGCGCTGCGTGAAAAATTCCCAGAGATCCAGGGGCCGCGCAAAAACGATATTTGCTATGCCACTCAAAACCGCCAGGACGCAGTGCGAGAGCTGGCGGCAGACAGCGGCTTGGTGCTGGTTGTTGGTAGCCCCAACAGCTCTAACTCTAACCGCTTGCGCGAGCTTTCCGAGCGTATGGGGACGCCCGCGTACCTGATTGATAATGCAGATCAAATCGAGCCAGCATGGCTTGAGGGCGTTAGCCGTATTGGCGTCACAGCGGGTGCTAGCGCGCCGGAAGTGTTGGTGAAAGGCGTGATTGATAAACTGCAGGCGCTAGGGGCAGAAGCGCCCATAGAGCTGCAGGGGCGTGAGGAAAACATTACTTTTTCAATGCCGAAAGAACTGCGTGAACAGGTGATCGTCAGCGGCTGATGCATTGCGTATGAGTTTGCGACATACTGAAGGTATGGGCTGACTGATACAGGAGTGCGCTCAGTGCCTTCACCTGTTACTTACCGTGCTGGTCGCCAGGAGGCTTGCCAGCACGGTTTTACGCTGATCGACATGCTGGTGACCGTGGCTATCATCAGTGTGATTGCGGCTATTGCCTACCCCAGCTACACCCGCCACATTGAGCGCTCTCTACGCACTGATGCTTATGCTGGCCTGTTGCAGGCAGCTGCCGAGCTTGAACGCTGTTACTCGCGGCATTACGTCTATGCAGGCTGCGCGATCACCCCTACTTCCCCTGAAGGTCACTATACGATTACTGTTGCCG
>SKHS01000038.1 GCA_007116835.1 Halomonas sp. | reverse complement strand
TTGCTGAAAGACTTCCCAAACAAGTGGTGGTTTGTCATTGCAGAATTCATTGACAACTCCATCTCAAGCTTTGACCGCGACATCCGACCGAAATTGAGCGGCTTGTTGAACGAGACGATGCCGGGCGTTCCAAAACTACTTATCACCGTCGACTTCAGCGGGAACGGGGTTACGGTTCGAGATAACGCTGGCGGCATTGCTCGCCACGACCTCAGTACCGCACTTCAGCTCGGCCGGGTCCCAGAAGACTTCGACCATCTAAATCGCTTCGGTGTCGGGATGAAGACTGCGGCGTTCTGGATTGGTTCGCGCGTTGAGGTAAGAACCAAATTGGCCACCGAGCAGTTTCGACGTGAAGTCGTTCTCGACCTTGACGAGATAGAAGAGTTTCAAGCTTCAGTGCCAATCAGAGAATTTGACCAGCCAACGTCGAGTCATTTCACAGAGATAGTTGTCTCGAACCTCTACCACGCTAAGCCCCACGGGAAGTCACTAGGAAAGATTCGCAGCTACGCCGCAAGTATCTATCGGAGGTTCCTGCAGCGCGGCGATATCGAAATTCGCATTGATGGGAAAAGTCTCGAGTTCGAACCTGTCCCGATGCTCGTTGAGCCCTTGTGGCACCAGCCCGATAAGGACTTTGACCCGCTTCCTATCCCGGGGCGGGAGGCGGTCGAGTGGCGACACGACTTCTCAATTGCGGTCCCGGCGGACCTAGACAACTCTCCCGAAGCCAGGGTGCGCGTTGCAACCGGGTGGATGGGGATACAGGCGCAAGGAGAGGAACGAACGGGTAGCCGAAAAGATGCTGGGATTCTGGGATTTTACCGAGACCGCGTTGTTCTGGGCTATGCCGCCGGAGTCGCAGAGTCTGGAGACGGCACGTGGCGCCCCAAGGAGCTCAGATTTACTTCGACGGGCTATGTGGGAATGCGGCTTTGCGGCGAGATAAATCTCGATGAATTCGACGTCGGTTCGCACAAGAATGAATTCAGTTGGAGCGACGAACAGCAAGAGTTTCTCCTAAAGGAAATAGCCCGTCAACTTGAAGAGCAGCATTTCTACAAAATGATTGACCTTTTCCAGAGAAAAGTACGCCAGGACCCGAAGCGTCGACCGGACGAATTACCGCCTTTGCCTCCGCTCGGTCCCACCGCACCGCTCCCACCGCGGGTCCCGAGCGCACCGCCGCAACCCGGTGACGCAGGAGACATTTCGAGTGGCGGAACTCACCCGGCAGACCCGGAATATCTACACTCGGTGAACTGGCGGAGCGGCGAAACTACATCTGTAAAGGTGGAATGGAATAGCCTCGCGGGGCATCGGCTTCTCGCATTTTCAATGGATGGACATGAAGGACTCGTGCGCGTCAACAAGCTGTCGCACTACGTCGAATGCCTGCATCCCAAGCCGGACTCACTTGAAGAGATTCGTAACGTGCTGACAGCACTTGGGCACGCCGTAGCGCTGATGAGTCGTCGGTCTCCTGAAGGTGGGCGATGGGGAACTCTCCTTCTTGACCAATTTGAGGAGGCACTTGAGTACATGGCTACGCAGTACCGACTAGCCGACGAAAACGATGACTGAATATCAGGACGTACCAGGTCGACTCTGGTCTCCCGTCGTCGGGCCGCGCCTCGAGCGCTACATATCGGCATATCCGCCCTCTGCCCGGCGGCAAAAGAAGGCTGAAATTCTGGCTTCGCTGTCGCGGCTGCCGGACCCGTCGCAGGTGTTTTATCCGCAGATGAGGCAACTTGTCGTTGGGAGTGTGCAAAGCGGTAAGACGGGAACGTTCATTGGAACTGCCATTGCCGCCGGAGAAAATGGGTTTGCGTGTACGGTCGTCCTAGCTGGCCGGTTAACGTCGCTTGTTGAGCAGACCTTGGACCGCTTTGTCCAGGCGCTGGTCCCGTCGGAGCGAGGTGCTCTGCCAATTCGGAAACTGCGCAGCAATGCTGAACGCGAAACGCTTGGTGATAGCGAATGGAAAATTGCTGTTGTACCGACAATGAGTGCAAGAAATGGTCGGCGACGGTTCCAGTTAGCTGAAGAGATTCGAGATGCGTCCGCAGCAGCAGCGGGGGGCACGACGGGACACCTCGTCCTTATCGTTCTTAAAAATCACAACCGCATTGCGAGTCTCAATGAAATCTTGGATATCAGCCGAAGTCTCGGAGGAATGAGCACCCCCAGCATTCTTATTGACGACGAATGCGATGAAGCGAGCCTCAATGGTCTCGCTTCATCAAACATCGCAGCAGACCTGGACCATGACGCTGAAATGACGAAGGTCTATGCCGGTATCCGTAGTTGTGTCCTTCGAAATTCGCGCCTAAGCGTCCTCATGTATACCGCGACACCTCATGCAAATCTTCTGTTAACAACAAGAGATGTTTTGTCGCCAGATGTGCTTACTGTTCTTCATCCAAGTCCAGGCTACGTGGGCCCGCTTCAACTGTTCTCGGTTGAAAGCCAATTCAATAAGCAGGTCATCCCTGAAGACGAGTTGGTTGCCGAAGTTGAGAAGTTGCCGTATCCGCCGCCCTCCTTGAAAACGAGCATCCTGTATTTCGGACTTGCGGCTTTGTGCCTGCGTTCATCGGGGCGCCTCGAATCAGTCTCGATGTTGGTGCATCCGACGCAATTCAAGAAGGGTCACGCGCTCTATCAACGCTTTTGCAATTCGCTACTGAATATGGTTGCAGAAGAGCTTTCCGGTGAGGGTTTGATGCCAGACACGAGGCGCGCCCTTCTGGACGCCTGCCAACTGCTCCCGTCGGTTGGCTTGTCTGAGGTAGAGCGAAATACCATCGCTCATATTCGCGGCCAGGTAGAGGCTGGCGAAGCGCCAGATGGCCTGATGGAATGCTTGAGTGACGCCTCCGTCGTTGTCATGAACTCTGATTCGGATATCAAGTCGGTCGATTGGTCAGTTCCAGGCCTCCGAATTTTGGTCGGCGGGGAGGTCTTGGGACGTGGGTATACGGTCGAGCACTTAGTGGTGACGTACATGCCGCGCCAGAGGGCTACCACGACCGGCACTACTCTGCAGAGATGTCGTTTCTTCGGGTATCGGGACGACTATCGCAATTGGTTGCGCGGCTGGTTTGATGTCGAAACAGTGACAGCGCTTGACCGAATGGCAAGAGCGGATGACCTACTTCGCACGTCGCTGCAAGACGTGGAGGGGAAACCGCTGACGGACTATCGGCGGGACTTCATGCTGGCACCGGGAATGAAGCCAACCCGGAAGGCCGTCATCAGCATGCATACGGCGTACGTCAAGAACCGCACCGACTGGATATTCCGCCAAAAACTTCTGGTGGTTCAGCCGCATGAGGGAGAGATGTCGAGTTCGGCACTTGAGCACTATTTTGCGCAGCTCAAGAAAGACCTGCGACCGATTTCGGAATTGGATTCTCGGTTTTCGGCGCACCCGAGCATTCGTTGGCGAAGTGTGCGCGCAAGCGACGCAATAGGCCTTCTTGAGCAGTGGCCTGTTGCGGATGATGAGCGTGGCAGGTTGCAGGCTGCAACCACCCAGATTGCACTGGCCGCTACGGCCGCAGACTTTGATGTCCACCTCGTGTTCCTTGGTCTTGAGAATGGGCGATGGCGAAGTGTTAGGTCAGAGTCACGCGACAGTCCAAACAAGCCCTATGGATACACCTTTGAGTTGTTTCAAGGCGAAGTGCAGGGCTCAGGGGGCGGTGAGGGGTCCGACAAGATTCTTCACGCAAAGGCTGGAATCACGGTGCAGATTCACCGTGTCCGACCGCGGCTTACGCGCGATGACGGGCTCCTCCCTGGCTTGCAGGATGTTGTCGGTAACGACGTCGTGTTTGGTGTTGCAATTCGCGTCCCCGACCCGTCAGATTGGGCAGTGGGGTATCCGCAGTGAATCTGTTTCGTCTCACTCCACAGCGAGTTTGGCCGCTGGCTATCAACGAGCCAGTTAGCGGGGGTGATGTCGAGGACGTCCTGCGTCAGCTGCCCATGCTTCGCGAGGGTGGCGTCGGGCATCCGGAGGTAATTGTTGTGGCTGGCGCTCACGAGTGGGAGACGAGGCTCCGGGGGGGAGCATCTTCTGAGGTTCTTGACTTAGTCGTAGGCGAGCTCTCGGAACAAGGTCGCCTTCTGATGTGGGAAGTTCTTAATAGCGGAGAGAATGTGGCGCTCTTTGCCGAGTCCTCAGACAGTTTCGCCTTTAAGGGAGAACATTCTTGCGCACTCGTTGAGGGGCAGCTCTACTTCACGCCGGCGCTGCCAAGCGGCTCGGTCTGGGTGGATGTCAGCATTCGTCGGCCCACACGGTTTGAAGCCAGGCTTCCCTTCGAAGTTGACCCTGACGAGTTGGACCGTAAGCGCCGCGAGCATCATGAGGTGGTTCGTGCACTTGTGGAGATGGCCTCTGCTCGTGGACTCGCGGTTTGTAGGCCGAATTCGGTCCCTATCGATGTTGGGTGGTTCATGGGGTCGCGCGTTGGCGAGGGTGACTACAAGCTTGTTGAAGTCAAGACAGTCACTCCCAGCAACGCAGACAAGCAACTACGTCTGGCGATTGCTCAAGTTCTGCATTATGAGACCGCCATCGAGCTCGCGGAATTGGTTCAACCGGGCTGTACGCGCCGGCAGGTTGTACTCGTCGGTGACTCAGGCCCGTTAGCCGAGCCATTACTGGCGTTGCTGCACAAGTTGTCAATAGAGCTCTGCATCTTCAGTGACTCCCCATCTATCGCCGACTCGACCGAGTTGTTTGACTGACCGGCTCGCAGCGAAAGTCGGGATTCAATCCCGCCTACCCGCGTTCCGGACCGTCGCGAAGCGACAGAAGGACGACTAAACGTCTCGTCCCGTCCTGATTCTCCGCGCCGTAGGCTGCGAAGCAGCGAAGGAGGCGCTCCATAATGGATTTGTTCGAGTTCGTGTTCGATGTAATTTTCAACCGACTTGGATTCATTGGTGGTCTTCTGGTGGGATTTGTGCTCATCCCGACAATGGTCTACCTGCCAATGATGTCCTTCGTTGCCTTTGGTGACCGTCGTAAGGCGGCGGCGGCAGGGACAGGCCCGGGCCCATCCGTCACGCTGAAGGCACTTGTGGTGCTGTCAGGCAGCTACTACTGCTACTTGGTCGTGTTCAGCGTCGTTCCATACATTTTCGGAACAGTCGTTCCCGGCATTTGGCGATTTGTCACTGCGTTTCTTCCGTCCGCGCAGGCACTCTTCTCGGGGACCTCAGGGCTAATCCTGAGTGCTCTCGCAAGCATTGTGGGCCTGGTTCTATTCTTCGTCGTTGCCGGGTGGGCATTCAGACTCGGTTGGCGACTCCAAGACCGCATTCGCTAACTGCAATCAGTACCGTGCCGATGAGTAGGGCGTGCCGCTAGGAACTCGGCCAACTCGTCATTCGCAGGAATGACTGAATAATCATGCGGCCAAGTTCGGGCCAAGTTTGGGGGAAACCCTTTCGCCCCGCCTTCGAGGAAGTAGCGCCCCAGCATGTTTCCCGTCCAGCGATTCGGTGTATGAGAACTCGCCGGCACGGCCCCATACCGCGCTTTCAAATGAGGTAAGCAATTCATCCTTGACCAGAGTCTGCAGGACGAGGGACGCGTTGGCCGACCGTCGCCACCGAAGTCGACCCCCTCTTCGTCTAGCCGGCTCTCGATGAGATGACGAGGCTGGTGTCGCCAAAGCGCCGGGTGGACTAGCGGGTCCTCTTGAACGTCATCCTGCGGTACCGAGTCAGCATCCCTAGCCGTCGCGCTGCCTACTGTGGTTTCACGGAATTGAAATTCTGCTGCGCGCCAGGGCGGCTCCAAGCAGCCCTCAGATAACTTTCATGCGGTCGATACGCAGGGTCGATGGGTTCAGCGACGGCTCGGCCGTGCAGTTCTCCGTACGTGGAAGAGCGAAGTTCCTCGGCTAGATGAACAGTGCGGGAATCGGGTTCGATTGCGAGGTCGCCGCGGTCGAGCAGGGTGTGTATGTCGGCTCGAAGTAGGAGCCCGTTCTGCACTTCGTTGTGGTCATCGTTCCGATATGGAAGGATGTGGGCGGCTTCAAGAGCCTGACTGGCATCACAGTTTGTAATTGCACACCGTTTGTTGTAGGCAACGAGCAGCTGCCGGCGAAATTGGGCTTGGCCACGGCGCACGGCGACTTCCTGCTGAACGCGCCTGCGTCCATCCTGAACGTCAGATGGGTCAATTCCAGGTGGGGACACCGATGGTCCCGCCGGCTTGCGCTGTCCCGTCCTTCGTGTGGGTGGCTGACCTTTCGACCGCGCGTCCTTTGCTACCTCGGCGACGACGTCCAACGCAATTCGAAAGTCAGGACCAAAAGTTTCTCGAAGCGCCCGCTCCAAGCGTTCGAGAGATGTGTGGCTTGAGATGACAAAGTGGCGACCATCAAACAGCAGAACTTGGCCAACACCATCAATCAAATAGGAGGATGGATTCTTGCTCGTCTGCCGAAGTACCGCAATCGGCACCCTTTCATCCATAGTTCGCTGTAGGGCCGCGTTTCGCGGTACGGACTCGTTGCCGGACTGAGACTCGGGGCGATAGCGAATAAGCCAGCTTCCGTCGTCAAGCCAGACTTTGCCTTCGGGCCCGTAGGGGCTCCCGAGCCGAATGCTTACGGACACGACAAAGTCTGAGAATTCGGGCTTGAAGATTGCGGCAGCGGCGGATGCGCGAAAGTCGCCATTTTCTGCTTGGCGCAGTTCACTGAAGAGCACTTCTTGGCCGTCGTGCTCCCGAAACCAGCGGACGATGTCGTCCCGCCGAGACTCAGCATCCGTGCGTTCGTTCAGAGCTGAGACATCTGTGAAGTCCAGCCCACTCATGCCATCGCCAGGTGCTTCATCGCGTTCCTCCGAGACTGCGCAACCGAATACTGCCCCTCATTCGCGCGCGACCTCGCTTCAATAGCCGCAACAATGTCAACACCCAGAACGTACGCCAAACGCAACTATGGCAAGCTGCAACCGCGCAACATCAGACACCGCACCCCTTAACCCGACAGTCTCACCCACGACCGTAGACCCAGCGGGCGACAGCCGAAAGCGCCGGAACTCGACGACAGCCCCTACAAGACCAGCCAAGCCGATTTGGTCACTATGCCAGGGCGCGAGCTGGCGGTCCGAGACGACCCCCGGGGGCTTCCCCCACCGACCCCCGCCCCTCAGAAGAGACTCCGGGCGACAGATTTTTGGTCGAAATGGACATCGGACATTCTGGACCCAAGTGTGACACGCCTCCAGAGGCTCCGTAGTCGCCTGTGCGGCGCTTTTGGAGCCTCCTGGCGCCCGAACATACGTTCGAGTAAAGTCGGCGCAGACGCGATTCTGACTCGTCTCGATGGACGTAGGAAACGCGGCTAGTCGAGGGTCCCAAGCCCCGGGGTCTTTTCGCAGGACCTACGCGGTACGTGGAAAGTCGCGATGAGGTCCATATGTTGAACGCGCAACATTAATCAACTGGCAAACGACGAAGACAGAGAGCGATAGGAGAAGTGAGATGCCATCAACCTACGCAGCAGTCTCGACGCCAATGTGGAGCGCGGAACTGCGACGTTGCAGTACCGAGGCGCGGTACCTCCGGGCGTACATTGCCACCTGCCCGGGCCGCGCCACCGAGGGACTCTTTCCATTCTCGCTTGGTTATGCCCAAGCGGATATGGGCCTAACGGAAGAGGCATTGCGCGAAGCGCTCGCTGAACTTCAACAAGCCGGAATCATCGAATGGGACCCTCAGAGAGAACTAGTTCTTGACCTCGAGGCGCTCGAAGTAGCCAACATCACTTCAGAGACCGACAAGCGCATCCGTGGAGCGCTGGTGCAACTACGCGGACTTGGAAACACGCCGCTGATGGAGTCCTTCTTGCGCCTTGCCGAGGCCAAGAGCCCGGCGCTTGCAAGGGCAATTCGTGGAGGAATTGGAGAATCGGCCGAGAGCAAGGAGCCAACTACTATTTCGTTCTAACTCTGGCAGTCCGTTGTCCGGCAGTCGAGCTCAGAAGTGCCCCTAGAGCGCAAGTTCTGGGGGTACTTCTCATTATCTGCCAAAGTTCGAGAACCCGAGTGGTCGGAGGTCCTTTCGAGCCCCTTCTGAGCCCCGAGTAGAGACGAGAGGAGTCGAGGCGAGTCGCTTTGAGGTAACTCGAGGCGAGGTGACCGGAGCGCGAGTTGTGCCAACAAATTTGGGCCATCGTGACTGCCACTCCGAAAGAAAATCTTCAACCCAAAACGCCGCAAACGCGCATGTTGGGAAACCCACGCGTCCCACGCCTCAAGCCATTCCGTCGGTTGGGGTGTCTGTTTTGTGAATACGCTTTCATATCGGGGTTAGGCGTTCCGCTGGGGCTTGGGGTGCAGGCTAGGGCTTCCGGGGGGAGTGTTGACTGGGAGGCGAAAGTGAGCGAGCTGTCGTACGAATCTGGCGAAGAGCCTGGCTTCGAAGCAGCGCATTGGAAGGGCCAGGCCCCACTTGACGTCTATCTTGAAGTGCTGAAGATTGCACCAGACAGCATCGATGCGGCGCGCCTGATGCGGCTGCATTGGCAAACGCTTGAGAAGCTCGGAGAAATCGGGCATCTCTTTTTGAAGAGAGTTGCCCGCGACTTCTATTGCAGAGTCGGTCCCTTCACTATTGACCAATGGTGGGACAGGGTTCAAGGAGAACGTCGGTATGTGCTTCTTGAAGCACAACATCGACGTTCCGTAGAGCAGCGCAAGGCGCAGTTCGCCAAGCCTTCTGAGCCTGTCAGGCCTAGCGAGGACACGGCCTTAACTTGCAGTGAGATTCTGAAGGCGTGGCAGGGAGACCCGCCGCCTCTTTGGCAGGCGCTGAAAAGAGTCCGTTCCATTTCGAGTGAGCCGAACACGGAAGAGTTCAAGTGTCTTGTGCAGTTAGTGAAGTGGATTGCCGCTCACCACATCGACTCGCCCGCTGACCTTCGGCAGGTTGCCGATGAGGTTGTACGCGCCTACTTAGCTGGAGCCTCATCGCTGGCGGACGTCAACGACATCTGCGAACGTGGTCTAAGACACGCCCCAGTTGCTTTTGGCGAGCATTTTGGGGACATTGTTTCCAGAGGTGTAAGAAACAACATTTTGCTTCTACTTGATGACGGCGAAGGAATCGCTGTCGCAAAGCTCTCAAAGAATTTCAGAAGGTATGGACGGCCCGACCTAAGCGTTGAGGCCACCGAGGGCTTTCATTTGTCGCAAGATGGTGGGGATGCAGTTTGGACCTCGCGCGCGGCAGCGCTGGCTGACTTGGAGCGTCTCGATGAAGCGCTCGCGGCATGCCGCGCTATCTGGGCTGCAAAGCCTGGCCACGCGGTCTGCACTGTCAAGTCACGCACACTGCGGCTGCAGCACAGCAACGAAGAGAGTCATCGGTGGGCGCTCGAGGGATGGGGTCTGAATGAGAACCTGTACACCGCTCG
>SKHS01000044.1 GCA_007116835.1 Halomonas sp. | reverse complement strand
TCTTTGTCTCTTGAACCAGTGTGTATGGGCAGCAAGAAGGCGAGGTTGTCAGCGAAGAGAGCCCCACCGAATCAACCAGCTTCTCTGGCAAACTGATGTGCGCAGCCGAACAAGCGCTGCTTAATCATCCGCTGCCCGGCACGGTAGTTCGCTTTTCCGGCATTTACGGCCCCGGCCGCGACCGTTTGATTCATCAAGTGATAGAAGGCCGCATTGCTGCCGTTACGCCGGTCATCTACTCCAACCGCATTCACCGCGATGATTGCACCGGTATCTTGGCGCATTTGATACGCTGTCAGGAAAAAGGCGCGCCGCTGGCAGACCTTTACCTAGGCAGTGACTGCGAACCTGTCACGATGCATAACGTTATGGCGTGGTTAGCCAAACAGCTGAAAGTGGAATCTACCGAGACCATGCAGTCGCCGCTACGCCGCCGAACCAGCAAGCGTTGCGATAATAGCCGTATTCTCGAAACCGGCTATCAGTTCCGCTACCCAAGCTACCAAGAAGGCTACGCACAGGTGCTTAAAGAGGGTGGGTTTTTAGCGCCGCAAAAAGCCTAACCTATCGATGCTCCAGCTCAGCAAAACAACGAGCATCTTCAAGACAAAAAAAGCGAGCACTGAGTGACCAAGTGCTCGCTTTTTGGTGGGCAACGGTCGTTACTGCGGCTTAATCGCCAATCACCATTACCGCTTCTGCTTCTACCTGGCTACCCTTAGGCAGCGCTTTCACACCCACCGCCGCACGCGCAGGGAACGGCGTAGCGAAGAACTCTTCCATCACTTTGTTAACAATTGCAAAGTTATCCAGATCAACCAAGTACAGGTTGAGCTTCACGATGTCGCCAAGCGAACCTGCCGCTTCTTCACAAACCGCCTGCAAATTGGTGAATACTTGACGCGCCTGAGCCTCAAAGTCGTCAGAAACAATGTCCATCGTCTCTGGGTTCAGCGGAATCTGCCCCGAAAGGTATACCGTGTTGCCCGCCTTAATCGCTTGCGAGTAAGGGCCAATTGCTGCGGGGGCTTTTTCAGTGTTAATCACCGCTTTGTTGCTCATAAGATCGTATGCTCCTGTATGGGTTAGGCATTAATTCTTGTAGCCCGCCATCGCCTTTACCGCTAGCACATGGCCAGCGGTAAACAAGCGGGTGATTAATTCGTCATTCTAGTAATTTTACCAACATTAGGCAGGTTACGAATGCGCTTAATAATGCGCGCAAGATGAACACGGCCTTTTACGGATAAGGTCAAATTAACGATTGAGAGCCGGGCATCACGCTCTTCAATACCAATGCGTTCGATATTTGCATCGGCATCGGTAACCACGCCAGCCAGTTCAGCCACTAGCCCACGACGGCTCTCAATTTCAATACGCAGCGCGACTGGGAAATCTTCATCAACGATGTCCGACCATTCAAGGGCAAACAGCTTATCTGGGTCGTTTTTACGGTCGCCGAGATTTTTGCATTCGCTACGATGTACCACTAACCCTTTACCAACCGACAAGTGGCCAACCACGGGGTCACCAGGCAATGGGTGGCAACAGCGGGCAAAATTAATCACCATGCCTTCGCTGCCGCTAATCACTACGGCCTTCTCGTTATCCGTACTGAGGCCATAGTCGCGCTCACCGCCATGGGCAACATCCACCAACCGCCGCGCCGCCACCTGCGCCATTCGGTTACCTAGCCCAACAGACTCCAGTAGCGCGTCTAATGAAGCAGCATCCAGCTCTTTAAGCGCCTTAGCAAAGACGGCTTCATCTAGCTCTTCCAGGCTGGTTTCAAACGGGGTCAGCGCCTTATTGAGCAACCGCCGCCCTAAGGTAATGGCTTCGGCCTGCTGTTGGTGCTTCAAGGCGTGACGAATCGCAGAGCGCGCCTTGGCCGTGGTAACAAAATTAAGCCACGCCAAGTTAGGCCGCGCCCCAGGGGCCGTGATAATTTCCAGCGTTTGGCCGCTTTCAAGGCGCGTAGACAGTGGTGCCAAGTGGCGATCAATTCGGCAAGCGATGCAGTTATTACCGATATCGGTATGTACGCTGTAAGCAAAGTCGATCACTGTCGCGCCCTGGGGCAGCTCCATGATGTCGCCTTTGGGGGTGAACACGTAGATATCATCTGGAAACAGGTCGTTTTTGACGTGTTCAATAAACTCCAGCGAATCTCCCGCATGGCGCTGCATTTCCAGCAGCCCTTTTACCCAAGCACGAGCGCGGGCATGGCTGCCTTCAGCAATCGGGTGGGTTGTTTGACCTGCTTTATAGAGCCAGTGGGCGGCAATGCCATTGTTAGCCATCGCTTCCATCTCACGGGTGCGGATTTGCACCTCGATCGGCATGCCACCCTGCCCAAATAGCGTGGTGTGCAAGCTTTGGTAACCGTTGGCTTTTGGAATAGCAATGTAATCTTTAAACCGCCCAGGCACTGGCTTATAGAGATTATGCACCACGCCTAAAATACGGTAACAGCTAGCGACATCTTCCGTCACAATACGGAAACCGAACACATCCATAATTTCCGCAAAGGGCTTGCGCTGATCACGCATCTTTTTATAGATCGACAGCAGATGTTTTTGCCGACCGATCACGGTGCCTTTTAACCCTTCGTTGTCCAGACTTTGCTGTAGCGATGACTGAATTTCACGCATCGCACTGCGCCGGTTCCCCCGCGCGCTAGCCACCGCGCGTTTGATACGTTCGGCACGCATGGGGTGAATCGCTTGGAATGAGAGGTCTTCCAGCTCAATACGAATGGTATTGATGCCCAAACGCCCGGCAATACGGGCATAGATTTCCAGCGTTTCGCGGGCAATACGGCGCTTTTTGTCTGGCCGCAGAGCACCCAGCGTGCGCATGTTATGCAGCCGGTCAGCCAGCTTCACAATAATGACGCGGATATCCCGCGACATCGCCAGCACCATTTTCTGGAAATTTTCCGCCTGGGCGACCGCCTTATCTTCAAAGGTGATCTGGGTCAGTTTGGAAACACCATCAACTAGCTCGGCAACGGGCTTGCCAAACTGCGCAGACAAGGCCTTTTTCGAAACCCCCGTGTCTTCAATCACATCGTGCAGCATGGCCGCCATCAAACTTTGGTGGTCCATGTGCATATTGGCTAGAATATTAGCAACGGCTAGCGGATGGGTAACGTAAGGCTCGCCAGAGCGGCGGCGTTGGCCATCGTGGGCTTGTTCGGCATAGTAGAAGGCGCGTTTGACCTGTTGGATCTCATCCGGAGGTAAATAGCCGCCGAGTCGATCGGCCAGGTCATCAATGGTGAACATTTACCGCGCCCCTAGTTCGGTTCTTAGTCGAGTCTTTACGTCTTAGTCGTCGATGTGGGTGGTGGGCGACATCGCTGGGCGCACACGCACTGGGGCTTCTACCGGCTCATCAAGCACGGTGTGATCCACGAGGCCAGCGGCAATTTCACGCAGTGCCATAACGGTGGGTTTGTCATTTTCCCAGGGCAGCTGCGCTTCACGGGAGCCACGGGCCAACTGACGGGCACGCTGGGTAGAAATCATCACCAGTTTGAAGCGGTTCTCAACATTTTCCAGACAATCTTCAACGGTTACGCGAGCCATGGGGGCCTTCCTGTAATGACAACGCCGGGCCAGCGTTACGGAAAACGCCGCTGACCCAGCAAAAAAGTGGCAATGGAACCTGCTAGATTACTCGACGCTAGGCGTCTGTGACAAGAGCGCATCGAGCAGTGGCGCGTGACGCGCCTGCATCGACTCACGGGTTAAGCGGCGGCTGATCACCAACGACTGCAGCTCTTGCAGCGCCGTGGTGAAATCGTCGTTAATGACTAAGTAGTCATATTCATCAAAATGAGACATCTCGCTCACCGCATCACGCATGCGCCGGGCAATCACAGCGTGCTCATCGGTACCCCGGCTCGACAGGCGGCGTTCAAGTTCGCTACGCGAAGGGGGCAGGATAAAAATCGACACCGCTGTGGGCATTTGTTCACGCACCTGCAGTGCGCCTTGCCAGTCGATCTCTAAAATAACGTCCTGCCCCGCATCCAGCACGGTTTGCGCCGCACGCAAAGACGTGCCGTAATAATTATCAAAGACCTTGGCATACTCAAAGAACTCGCCGCGTTCGATCATCGCTTCAAAGTCGGCTACCTGAGTAAAGTGGTAGTTAACGCCGTCCACTTCGCCCTCGCGCTTAGCGCGCGTGGTATGCGATACCGACACCTGTATGCCATCCAGGCTCTCGATCAGCTCGCGAACCAAACTGGTTTTACCAGCACCCGACGGAGCAGAAACAATAAACAGCGTACCCTGGGACATGAAGCGCTTCCCTAGTTAAATGAGCGAAAATAGAAACCGTTAATCAAAAACAGGTGATCAAACACAGCTAATGAGTCGTCGGCCAAGATAAGCAAGACAACTGCCGTACCATGGCCCTTCAAAGTGGTGCGCAGTATCGCATACACATGCCAGGGACTGTAGCGTTTCGGCGTAGTCACAAGGAGTTCACTATGCGCAGCCTCATCGTTATTCTATCTATCATTGCGCTAGGCGTGGCGCTTCAAAAAGAGCTGATTGAGGTTCCCCGCCACTGGGCACCCTGGGCGCCGCTCTATGTCGATGACCCCATAACGCCCATCACCCAGCTAAAACTCAAACGCCTAAACGATAACCGAGACGCTTGCCTGGCCGCACTAGACACCGTGCCAGAAGGAGAGCTTCGTTACACGCCATTAGCCGACTACTCGCCCACCGAAAGCTGCCCGCTGACCAATATTGTGCGCTTGCAGTCTAGCAGCGTTCGCTTCAACCAAAGCTTTGTCGCCACCTGCCCGCTGGCACTGGCTTGGGTGATGTACGAGCGCCACGCGCTGCAACCCGCCGCCCAGGAGATCATGGGCAGCCAAGTGGCCCAGGTTAATCACGTTGGCAGCTTTGCCTGCCGTAATGTTTACGGCCGCGAAACTGGCAGACGCAGTGAACACGCCACCGCTGAAGCGCTGGATGTGGTGGGGTTTCAGTTTGAAAACGGCCAGCGCATTACGCTGATTAATCACTGGGATGATGACGGTGAAGCGGGGGAGTTCTTAAGAGCAGCAAGGGACGGCGCCTGCAACACCTTTGGCAACGTGCTAGGGCCAGACTACAACGCCGCACATGCTGACCATTTTCACTTAGGCATGCGCGGCTTCAGGCTATGTCGTTAACTCGCTGGGTTGGTTGAGGCAAATCAGTTGAGGCAAATCAGTCTAGGCTAATATCGTCTTCGTCCGTCGCGGCCCCTGTCGCAGCACCTGCACCTGCGCCAACCGCCGCGCCTTGGGTAACATCGCCACCCGTTGCAGCGGCAGCACCAGCCCCCACCGCAGCGCCTACCCCTGCGCCACTGGCTGTCCGCTCGCCCGTAGTGGAGCCACAGCCTGCTAAGACCAAGGTCACTGCGGTAATAGCACTCAACGTTAACAAACGCGGTATCTTGATGAATCGGGTATGCATAGGTCACCTCCATATGGATTGCACCTAGTCACCCTAGATATAAGTTACAGTTTTTGTCAATTTAGCGGCGGCCGCCCACGCTTACTCACCGCTTATTGGTAATGCTCAGCCGTCCTAAACGTACGCTTTTCAAGCCAGCTCCCCCACGCAAAAATCACTAGCCCACAGAGTGCTAACCCGGTACCGACTAACCCCGTGCTTGACCAGCTGAAACCTGCACTAATCACCAACCCCGCTAACCACGCTCCTAACGCATTTGCCCCATTAAAAGCAGCATGGTTAAGTGAAGCCGCCATTGTTTGAGCATCTTCTGCAACATCCATCAAGCGGGTCTGCAGTGCAGGTGCTAACGCCATGCTAGTGCCTACCAACCCCACAAATAACAGCCCTGTCCAAACATTATTGGCAGCGAAATAGAACAGCCCCTGAATCACTGCGCACCACACCAAGGTAGCGGGAATCGCGCGCATTAGGTTTTTATCCGCTGCGCGGCCACCAAGTAAATTGCCAGCAATAGAGCCAAGGCCAAAAATCACTAACACCATCGGCCCGAGCGCTTCACTCATACCCGCTTGCTGAGTAAGTGTGGGCATCACATAACTAAAAATCGAGAACATGCCGCCACAGCCAATACAGGCAATGGCCACCGTTACCAGCACCCGCTGTTTTATCAATGCCGACAACTCGCGTAACGGGCTTGCTAGGAAACCTCTGATTAACTATTGCCCTCGACCATACGGCGTTAAAAATCGCCTCAAAATGCTCATTTACAACCCGTAAACTCCGCTTTTTCGTTGATTTTTGCCTTGTCTGGCCTTCGCTCATTACGTTAATCAGAGGCTCCCTAACGCATCGAATGGCTGCACCGGCACCCACAGGCGAATCAATAGCGCCGTCAGCAATGCAATCATGCCTACCGCGGCGAAGGCAATTTGCCAGCCAAATAGATTGCCTGCCCATGTACCTAACGGCGCGCCAATCAAAATCGCCAATGTTAAGCCCATCATTACCCGTGAAATAGCCCGCGCCCGTTGATCAACCGGCACTGCGCCAGCCGCTACCAAAGCGGCTACGCCAAAGTAAGCACCATGGGGCAGCCCAGCGATAAAGCGCAGCCCGACAAATGACCAAAACCCCGGTGCCATAGCACTGGCGATATTACCAACCGCAAATACCAACATCAGCACAATGAGCAATGCACGCTTAGGTGCCCGCGCTGCAAAGGCAGATATCAGTGGCGCGCCCACAACGACACCAAGGGCATAACTGCTGATGGCATAGCCCACCTGGGGCACCGTGACGGCGAGATCTTCCGCAACACGGTTCATCAATCCCATAATGACGAATTCGCTGGTGCCAATTCCAAACCCGCCTAACGCCAACACAACTTCTGCCAATCGCGGGTTACGTGCCAATCCCGATGACGACGCCTGCATACTTTTCTCCTCAGGCGCACTCACACCTGCTTAACAAAACGGTCTTGTATAGCGACAAATGATCGCAGGATTAGACAAAAGTATAAATATGCGACGCTAAAAAAGTTAGCAGGCGAAGGAGATAACTATTAAGTGTTACGACGCTAATATGCCCTAGCTTTGTTAGGGTGTTGTGGAATTTCCAAACAGGCGAGACGTTCATGACACTGGATACTATTGAGCACGCCATGGCGGCACTGGCTAAAGCCGACCCCGATATTGCCCGCCGACGACCTTGCCCTACGCATCGCTTGGTCGTCTAAAAAAGCGCGAAGACAAACCCACGCCTAAACAGGCTCGCCAGTTAGTCGAACACTGGGCCCCCTGGCGTAGCGTGGGTTCACTATTTTGATGGCACAACTATCGTGAAGAACCGCTTTAAGGAACAATGTTCCCCGTCAGATCATCGTCGTGATCAGAAGGCGATGGCGGCGCTATAAGTGCCACAGGCTAAGCAATAAAAACTCATAAAAACTGAATCGCTAAAAAGCGTTTCTTAAACACCATGCCTGTAAAGCTTTAACTTAACACCCTGAATTCAGAACACTAAAGCAAGCAGTAAAGCTACTCACAACTTTCACTCATTGCTCAATCGTCCCACCACCTGAAACGAATCGCCCGTTGGGCGCACAACGATCATTTCACCAGAGCCCACGCCACTACCCGTGAGCGCGGTGATATTGACTTGGTGGGTCACCAGCAACACGTTGCCTGGGCCTTGCCACGCGGCAATATACTCACGCGCCGCGTGGGTGCGTGCATCCCGCTCGTTGCGCTGTTGGAAAAATGAATCTAGCCATGCGATGGGTTCCACACGCCCCAGCGCCATCAGCTCGGCAGTTTCCAGCGCCCGACACCAGCGGGACGAATACACCGCGGCAATCGGTATTTCCCGTTCACGAAACAATCGACCAATGGCTTCCGCCTGGTCACGCCCCTGGGCTGAGAGGTTGCGCTGGGTGTCACACTGCGTAAGCTCAAACCCTGCCGGGTCGCCAATGCCAGGCGCCAACGCATGACGCATCAGAATCACCACGCCCCCCTCCTGCAGCGCCTGCCAGGCAGCGTCGCTGGCCTGAGCGCTGACGGGCAGCACACCCAACATAACAAGCAGAAGCGTGAACATAAGCGTGCGCAGGGAGGGCATGACACAACATCCTTGATCAATGGCAAGCGCTAACCGCTTGCGAACTCGGCACGGCCCACTATCAGCGGGTCGGTCGCCCCGATATTGTTGATATCTTTGCCTTCGTAGTTGAAGGCATTCAATACATAGCGCATGGCGTTTAAACGCGCTCGCTTTTTGCAGTTCGACTTGATGACCACCCAGGGGCATTCAGAGTGATCGGTATGGAAAAACATGGTTTCTTTGGCGTCGGTGTACTCTTCCCACTTTTCCAGCGATGCCAAGTCAATCGGGCTCAGTTTCCAACGCTTCAGCGGGTGCAGCTCACGCTCTTTGAAGCGCCGCTGCTGCTCGTCGCGACTAACCGAAAACCAGAACTTAATTAAGTGGAGACCGCTGCCCACCAGGTTGCGTTCTAACTCGGGGGCTTGGCGCAGAAAGTCTTGGTACTGTTGGTCAGAGCAGAACCCCATCACGCGCTCCACGCCAGCACGGTTGTACCAGGAGCGGTCGAACAGCACGAGCTCACCATACGTAGGCAAATGCGTGATATAGCGCTGAAAATACCATTGCCCCTGTTCAGTTTCTGTCGGCTTTTCAAGCGCAACCACCCGTGACCCACGAGGGTTTAGGTGCTCCATAAAACGCTTAATGGTGCCCCCTTTACCTGCTGCATCGCGCCCTTCAAAAATAATCACCACCCGTTGGCCGGTTTTTTTGATCCACGACTGCAACTTCAATAACTCAACCTGCAGGTAGTACTTTTGTTTTTCGTAGGATTTGCGTGATAACCGATTTTTGTACGGGTAAGAGGCAGTTCTCCAGTTCTCGACCAGCGCCTCGTCCTTCGACACCGCACGGCCTTTATCAAACTGTTTCCAGTGAATCAGGGCTTTTTTCAGCTCGGCCACATCATCAAGCGACGCGCCTTCGATAATGTCCGCCACGGCTTTTAAGGTTTCTTCGTGGGGTTCAGGCAACGGGCCTTTCAGCCCTAAAATATCCGCAATGGCAGCCGCTTGCGCTTCCTGTGCACCATGGGTCTTTTTCATCACGCTAAATTCATCTACCCACGGCACAGGGGTGCTTGTCGGCGGTGATGTCTCTTTATTGGTATTGTTTGTTTTTACCATTGCACTTCCCCTCTCTTCAGCAACACGCTTCAGCAACACGATCTAAACGACGCTTTACGCACATTTTAGCGCGATACTTATCCAGCAATGCTGACACGTATCAACGAAGCGAAGGGTGTGCACAAAGCGACACGGCCATCTCAAGTCCACACCTAACGCCCACATCACCGCACCGTCATTCCCGAGTGGGGTTATCGGGAATGACAGACCTGAGGCGTAAGCTCTGTGAGTGGCGGGCGTCAGCCGCCCAACATCACCCTGGTA
>SKHS01000252.1 GCA_007116835.1 Halomonas sp. | reverse complement strand
TATCATGGTGCAAGCGCCAGGTATTGCGCCAAGCGTAGGCAGCGCGATTCTGACGCTAGGCTCCTGGCACACTATCTTTTTCGCCTTGGCGGTCTACGCGTTGCTGCTGGTGCCGTTGCTAGTACGGGTACTCTTTACCGGTACGGGCAAGGTGTCTCGAGCGAAAAGCCCTAAGATGAGCCTGCTGGCGCGTTATAAGCTGGTTCTGTCGACAAAGCCGGCTCTGCCGTTCATCGTTTGGCAGGCTGCTTCTTTCTCTACCTTGATGATGTTTATCACCTATGCCTCATTTATTTATCAGGGGCATTTCGGCCAGTCGCCTTCGGCGTTTTCGATGCTGTTTGCAGCGAATATCGTCGCGATGCTTATCTTCAATATTCTCAATCGAATCCTGCTTTCCAGGTTGCCGTCGCTGCGTATTCTGCAGTTGGCAACGGGCTGTCAGGGGATCGGCATACTGCTGCTGGTGATGGCTGCCTTTATGGAGTGGCCGCTGTACGCTTTCCTACCCGCCATGATGCTGACCATCGGCTCGATAGGGGCGATCTCACCGAATATCCAGGCCTGCTTTTTGGAGTACTTTCCCACCAGTGGCGGGACGGCCGCAGCGCTTTTGGGTGCTGCCCAGTTCGGGGTCGCTGGGCTGCTCAGCGCACTGTCCGCTATGTTGCCGCATACGCTTGGAGCGGTCATTCTATCCATGGCCGCCTGTGGCTCGGTGGCGTATGTGATGCTTGCCCGTTCTATTATTAAAGGGCGTGCCACTGCTGAGGCGCCCTAGATCAGGCGGCGCGCCCTTGCCAAACGCCTCGTGTTATCCAAAACATAATGACCATGACGTTAGAAAAGGCTGGCTGTAATGAATATAGATCTTTACCAAGTCGATGCGTTTGCCTCTAAACCGTTTGAAGGTAACCCTGCGGCGGTTTGTCCGTTGGAAACGTGGCTAGATGATGGGTTATTGCAGGCGATAGCCACAGAGAACAACCTCTCTGAAACCGCCTTTTTTGTGCCGACTGAATCTGGCTATCAGCTGCGCTGGTTTACCCCTGCGGTAGAAGTGGATTTGTGTGGTCATGCCACGCTGGCGGCGGCGTGGGTGATTTTTAATATGCTGGACGATAGTGCTGAACTGCTGCAGTTCGAGACCCGCAGCGGCCAGCTTTTAGTGCAGCGTGACGGCGATGAACTGGCAATGGATTTTCCCGCAAAGGTCGTCGAAACTTTAACGATGGAAGCTGAGGTAAAGGCAGCGCTAGGGATTAACGAGATCGAAGAACTGCTGATATCTGACGATATCGTGGTGGTGGTTAACGATGCGCAGTTGATTGAATCGCTAACGCCGGATATGCAGCAATTGAAGCGCCTTCCAGGCCGCGGCATTGTCGTTACTGCGAAAGGCAGTGATGTAGACGTTGTCTCCCGCTGGTTCGGCCCCAAAGTAGGTGTGGAAGAAGACCCTGTTACTGGCTCGGCGCATACCTCGCTTGCGCCTTATTGGGCGAAACGGTTGGGTAAGCAGCAGCTTACCGCACGCCAGGGTGGTGCCCGCAAAGGTGCGCTGAGCTGCGAGATAGAAGGCGACCGCGTCATTATCAAAGGCCGCGTTACGCCTTACTTGAAAGGTGTGATTACGCTGCCACCACAGTGACGTGCCAGGGCTGGCATCGTCGGTCATTCGCTAATGGGGATTAGCGGGGTCGTCGGCTGGTATAAAGGTCGCAGGCTCCGCCACGGGAGGTAGCTGCTTGTTTTCCAGGGTAGCCAAGGCAATCTTGTAACAATCCTCAATATGGCTGTTGCCCATGTACTTCATGGCAGTAAAGCTAATAGTGCCCGCCACGGCGCTGCCAATGAAGGGAACAAACTTGGTAACTCCTTTGGCGGCGACCTTAACGCCCATCTTGTTCAGCAGCGTTATAATTAGTTTCTTGGTGATGTATTTTCCGGCTAACTTGCTTCCCGTATTGGAAATGGCAGTCATCACAAAGAGTTTGGTTTCGGTATCTAGGCTTTCGATTTGTTCATGCGACAGCCCAAACTGAGCGTTAATTTTGGGAATTATGCGCATTAAGATAGCTACGTCTGAACCGATATCTAGCCCAGGTATAGGAATGACGGCGGTGCCCGCCGAAATTCCCGCGCTTTTGGTCACCATCGAATAGCATGACTTTTTAATAGCGTCGAGCTCTTCCCTTGTCTCGATCATAGGAGGGTTCCTCTTTGGCGGTATGCCTCATTACCCTAGTGGATGGTGATGCGAAATTCGATGCTAATGGGCGTTAACTTTGCATCGCACATGCTATTGAAGAGACAAGGATGGAAGAGGGCGCGCCGAACAGTGTTCGTCCGCACGACGCCCTAATAAGCGCTATTGATTATTGGACATCGTTACCTAAGGTCTTTAACTGCTCGGGGCTAAGGGCGATGTCGTCGTTTTTATTTACCCCAACACCTTGCTCAATGATGCTCTGCGCAATCTGCTGGGCTTCTTCTAGCGAATGCATAACGAAGGTACCGCACTGGTACTCATTGAGCTCGGGAATCTCGTCCATTCGCTTCACCGCTAGCACGTCTCGCATAGCAGCTAGCCAGGCATTGCCGACACTCTCTTCGCTTGGGCTTCCCAACAGGCTCATATAAAACCCGGTACGGCAGCCCATCGGTGAAATATCAATAATTTCGACCTCTGTGCTATTTAAGTGGTTGCGCATAAACCCAGCAAATAAGTGCTCTAGGGTGTGAATGCCTTTTTCACCCATCATGTCCTCATTGGGCTTATTGAAGCGCAAATCGAACACGGTAATGGTATCACCGGAAGGCGAGTTCATCGTTTTGGCAACACGCACTGCCGGGGCATTCATAATCGTGTGGTCAACGGTAAAACTATCAAGTAAAGGCATGTTGTCTCCTAGCTGAGTCGCTCGGTTGTTAAATTGGTCAACGTAGAGCCTGCATCATAGCCTAGAGTAATAGGGTCTTTCCCTTCAATACTGAATAGCCGTGTAATGAGGTTGTCGGTGGTGTCATGTTGGCGTCTCTTCTAAGCAGGCTGGTGCGCGTAAACGCTGTAGGCGAATTGCTTGTTCGCGGCGCTGGGCATCAAGGTCGGGGGCGCGGCTGTGCTCTGCCAATAGAGCGATCGCCTCATCCACTGGCAATGTACCGAGATCGCTGCCGTCACGATGACGTACGGTTACCTTGCCCTCTGCCGCCTCTCGGCCACCGACGATGAGCAGAAAAGGAATCCGCTGTAGGGTTTGCTCGCGGATCTTATAACCGATCTTCTCATTGCGTACGTCTGCGCTAGCACGCAGCCCTGTGCCACACAGCGCTTCAGCCAGGGTGTTGGCATAGTCGGCCTGGGCGTCGGTAATCGACATCACGATGGCTTGCTGGGGTGCCAGCCAGGCGGGTAGTTTGCCTGCATGGTGCTCAATGAGAATGCCGATAAAGCGTTCTAACGAGCCAAACAGTGCGCGGTGTAGCAGCACCGGGCGTTGGCGCTTGCCGTGTTCATCAATGTAATCGAGCCCGAAGCGCTCAGGTAGGTTCATATCCACCTGTAGGGTGCCGCACTGCCAGTCGCGGCCGATGGCATCGCGTAGTACGAACTCAAGTTTTGGTCCGTAGAACGCGCCTTCGCCAGGATTGAGCTCGTAGTCTAGGCGCATGGTTTCTAGCGCTGCTGTTAGCGCACCTTCAAGCTGGTCCCATACGGCCTCGCTGCCCATACGGTTCTCTGGCCGTGTGGAGAGTTTAAGGCGCACATCCTCAAAGCCGAACTCGCGATATATATCGAGCACTAGCGCCACCACGCGGCGGCACTCGTCATTCATCTGCTTGGGGGTACAGTAAATATGGGCATCATCTTGGGTGAAGTGGCGCACGCGTAGTAGGCCGTGTAGCGCACCAGAGGGCTCGTAGCGGTGCACCTTGCCGAACTCTCCCATGCGGATGGGGAGGTCGCGGTAGCTTTTTAGGCCATGGCGAAACAGTAGCACGCTGCCAGGGCAGTTCATGGGCTTGAGCGCCAGTGAACGGCCGTCTTCGGTCTGGGTGGTGAACATGTGCTCTTGGTAGTTCTGCCAGTGGCCGGAGGTTTCCCACAGCCCGCGGTCCATCATGTCGGGTGTGTTCACTTCTATATAGCCGCTGTTTTGCTGGCGGCGGCGCATATAGGCGATCAGCGTTTGAAGCACTGTCCAGCCGTGGGGGTGCCAGAATACTGCGCCGGGGGCTTCTTCTTGGAAGTGGAATAAGTCGAGTTGGCGACCTAAACGGCGATGGTCGCGTTTTTCGGCTTCCTCCAGGCGCTTAAGGTGAGACTTAAGTGCCTTGCGGTCGGCCCAGGCGGTGCCATAAACACGTTGTAATTGGGCGTTGCGGGCATCACCTCGCCAGTATGCGCCAGAGAGCTTGGTCAGTCGGAAGTGTTTCAGAAAGCGGGTGTTGGGTACGTGGGGGCCGCGACACATGTCCACATACTCCTGATGGAAATAGAGCCCAAGACTCGCTTCGTCAGGCAGTTCTTCGATCAGCCGCTGTTTGTAGCTCTCACCACGCTCGCGGAAAAGGCGTAGCGCTTCGTCTCGAGGTACCCGTCGTTTAACGACGTCGTACGCTTGGGCAATTAGCGCTTTCATGCGTGTTTCGATGGCATCCATATCCTCTGGCGTGAAAGGGCGCTCAAAGGAAATATCGTAATAGAAGCCGTCATCGATGACCGGGCCAATCACCATCTCGGCGTTCGGGTAGAGCTGCTTCACGGCGTGCCCGACTAAGTGGGCGCAGGAGTGGCGGATGATCTCCAGCCCTTCGGTGTCACTAGGCGTGATGACCTCTACCCGTGCATCACCTGTGATGGGGTCGCAGGTATCCACCAGCTGGCCGTTTACTCGGCCAGCCAGCGCTTGGCGGGCAAGGCCAGGGCCTATAGTGGCAGCGATTTCGGCCACGCAGGTCGGTGATGTCAGTGTTAGTGCACGCTGATCCGGTAGGGTGATAGTAAGCGGCTCGCCGGTGGTAGTGAAGGGCGTGTCGGTCATGACATGATTCTCGTAGTGGATAACGTTGTAGGCACAGACAGAGACATTAGCGGTTGTCTGCATGCAAGACGGTGTCGCGGGGGAGTGGCTGCCAGCGAGGACCTTCGGGCGTGTCGCGAACCTCGACGCCGAGTTCGAGCAGTTCGTCGCGCAGTGCATCAGCGCGTGCAAAGTCACGCTGTTGCCGGGCACTTTCACGCTCGGCAACCAGCGCTTCGATACGCACGACCGGCAGGTCTGAGCACTCGGGTATCAGTGTTTCCAGAGCCTTTGTGGGCGTTTGCTGAAGTAGACCAAGCAGCTTGGCCGAGGCCAACACACACCCTTTGGCATGAGTGCGTTCGCTATCGCTTTTAGCGGTTTTTAATTCATCAACTAACTGCTGCAGACGTGCTAGCGCTTTAGCTACGTTGAGGTCATGGCGCAGCGCTTCGAGCAACGCAGGGTCGGGCTGGATGCCGTCAGCCACAGCGAGCTCTTCTACGTCGGCGAGGGTTTGGTAGTAGTGGGTGAGGGTTCGTCGTGCCCGAGCTAAGCGTTCGGCATTCCAGTCCAGCGGGCGGCGGTAGTGGGTAGCGAGCAGCGCCAGACGAATGGCCTCGCCGGGTGCCTGGGCAAGCAGGTCGCGCACCAACAGCACGTTACCGAGGGACTTGGACATTTTCTGACCATCCACGGTAATAAAGCTGTTATGCACCCAGGTATGGCAGTAGCGGGCACCGTGGGCACAGGTACCTTGAGCGATCTCATTTTCATGATGGGGGAAAATTAGATCCTGACCACCTCCATGTATGTCGATGGTGTGCCCCAAGTGCTTGCCAATCATGGCGGTGCACTCCACGTGCCAGCCTGGCCTGCCGCGCCCCCAGGGACTCTCCCAGCCTGGCTGCTCGGAAGAAGAGGGCTTCCACAGCACGAAGTCCAGTGGGTTGCGTTTGTAAGGGGCGATTTCTACTCGAGCACCCGCGAGCATATCGCTTGGTTGGCGGCGAGATAATTCACCGTACTCGGAGTAAGAGGGGACGTGGAACAGCACATGACCTTCAGCTTCGTAGGCATTTCCTCGCTCGATCAGTGTTGCGATAAGCTCGATGATGTCGGGTATGTGGTCCGTTACACGCGGTTCCAGGTCGGGCGGCAAGATGCCCAGCGCCTGCATATCCTCGTGGTAGGCTGCGATAAAGCGTTCTGTGATCGTGCTGATGGGCACGCTTGCTACCGCTGCTGCAGCATTAATTTTGTCGTCTACGTCAGTGAAGTTGCGCGCGTAAACCACACTTGAATAGTCATGGCGTAGCACCCGTGACAGCAGGTCAAACACCACCGCTGGGCGCGCGTTGCCAATATGCGCGTAGTTGTAGACGGTGGGGCCACAGACATAGAGCGTCACGCGATCTGGCAGTTCGGTGTGCAATGGCTCACGGCGGCGTGTCAGGGTATTGAAAAGTTGCATCTTGTTCCTATGGTGTCGTGCTTGGCTAACTGGCTCGTTCATATTTTTAATGTTATAACATAACACTTCAGGTGCGCCGAAAAGCAATTTCTCGAGCAAGTTTGTTGACATAACATAATCATCGTCGAGAGTTACGCGACGCTTGATGTTGCGAGCTATATTGCGAGCTATGTTGCGAGGTGAGCCCTTACGCCTTCACGTCGCCACAACCTCGCTCGCTACAGGTGGGCTGGTGGTCATAAAGCGTTTTAATAATACGGCAGTTGGCCGCTTTGCCGCCGCGGCATTGGTGAACCACTTGGCGAAGTTCGCCTGCCAGTGCTTGTAAGGCAACGATGCGCTCTTCTAGATGTTGTAGATGGCGGCTGGCAATATCATCGGCGGCGGTGCAGTCGGTGTCTGGGTTGTCAGAAAGTGCTAACAGCTCTTGAATGCTGTGCAGGTCTAGCCCCAGGCTGCGGCCATGGCGAATAAAGCCAATGCGTTCCAGCGCCGCCTGATCGTAACACCGATAGCCTTGTTCCCCCCGCTGTGGCGGGGTCAGTAACCCTAGCTTTTCATAGTGGCGGATGCTTTCTGGCGAGCATCCGGTTCGGGTGGCAACTTCTCCAATACGATAGTGGCGCTTCATCGGCTTGACCCTGTAACGATTACAGGGTTTAGGCTAGTCGTTACTCTGTTGGTTAACAAGCAGGTAACCGGTGATGAAGCTGATTAATGAGCTGTTGAGTATTGCGCTAAGTGCCGCGCCTTGGTTAATGCTGGGGCTGGTCATTGCGGGGTTAATTAAGGCGTTAATGCCGGAGTCTTTGCTGCAGCGCTGGATGGGCGGGCGGGGAATAGGAAGTATTACGCGGGCAGCGGTGATTGGTATGCCGCTGCCGCTGTGTTCCTGCGGGGCGATTCCCACTGCGCTGGCGCTGCATCGTGGTGGGGCGGGTCGTGGGCCAACCACGTCTTTTCTGATCAGCACCCCCGGCGTCGGGGTGGATTCCATGCTGATCACCAGTGTGCTACTAGGCCCATTAATGGCGCTGGCGCGAGTGCTGGGAGCCTTGGTAACCGCGATAGTGACAGGCATCTTAGTGGGCTTTACTGGCCAAACGGCACTGCCGAAAAGCCCCCCTGCTAGCAGTTGCTGTGCATCAAAAGGCTGTGGCGATAGCAACGCTAATGCTAATGCGACTGAGTCAACAGGGGTAATCACAGGATTGAGGTATGCCTTTAGTGATTTATTAGATGACATCAGCCGTTGGATGTTTGCTGGTTTATTACTAGCGGGAGTATTGGTGACCTTCGTGTCGCCAGAAGCTCTGGTGGGGTTTTCAGGCGGTTTGTTGCCGCTACTCCTTATGGCAGTCATTGGTATTCCTCTGTATATCTGCGCTACCGCAGCTACCCCGGTGGCTGCTGGTTTACTATTGGCGGGCATTTCACCGGGGATGGCGTTAGTCTTTCTACTTGCTGGCCCTGTGACGAGCCTGGCAACCTTGGCCATTCTGCGTCGGGAGTTTGGCAGCCAAGCATTGGCGGTTTATTTGGGCAGCATTCTGCTGGTAACGGTGTTGATAGGCTGGGTGCTTGACCAAGGGCTGGCAATGACGGGGTGGAATCCAGTTCAACAGGCGAGCCAGGTTCAGGAACTGCTGCCCGCGTTTGTTGAATGGCTGGCCTTAGGCGTGCTGGTACTGTTTTCTATTCGCCCTATGCGTAAGCGGCTGCTGGGGTTTTAGGTCGCTGTACCCACTAATAAGCTTTTTTAAAAATGAATATAAACAGAGCTGAATTATACCGAGAGCTAGCCTTAGAGACGCACCTGCGCCAGGGGCTATCGACCATTAATAGAATCATCTGCGTGCTGATTTTGCTGGCATCGTTTGTGGCTATTTTGGAAACGGAGCCAATGCTGCGGTCGCTTGCGCCGCGCCTTTTTCCTACGTTAGAAACTGTGTTTGTGGTGATCTTTATCGGTGAGTATTTATTGCGCCTGTATGTTGTCGGTGAAGACCCTCGTTATCGCGGGGTAAGAGGCCGGTTGCGCTATGTGTTTTCGTTTTGGGCCTTGGTGGATTTACTGGCGATTTTGCCTTATTTCCTTGGCGCGATGGTTCAAAACAATGGCTTTTTACTGCGCCTGTTACGTTTGGGGCTAATGCTGCGGTTAACCCGTTTAGGTAGATTCAGCCAGGCTTGGTCAGCGCTGGCAGAGGCGCTGAAGTCTCGTTCTCATGAGCTGTGGTTGAGTGCGGGTTTGGCGATGTTATTGCTGCTACTGTCTTCCTTCTGCCTTTATTTGGCAGAGGCATCAGCCCAACCAGATGCGTTTGGCAGCGTGCCCCGTGTGCTGTGGTGGAGTGTGACGACGCTGACGACGGTGGGGTATGGCGATATGGTTCCTATCACCGGGTTAGGCAAGTTTTTTGCGGGCTTAACGGCGGTGGCGGGCATCGGAATTATCGCGATGCCCACGGGGATTTTAGCGGCAGCGTTAAGTGATGCGTTCCAGAAAAAACGTTAGTTGCCCAGGTATCTTTATGCTGACTGTGCCGTTTAGCCTTTACCGACATGAGTTCATCGACTCAATCGATAGCGCAGTTTTGGTAGTGTTCGAGCGACGGGCGGCAGGCGAGTTACCATGACTAACGCGGCAATGGCGGCGTACATGGCCCACTCTTGCATATCGGCGCGCACCACCCAGAAAAAGTGCAGCAGCACCAAGCCTAAAATAGCATAGGAACATTTGTGCAGGGGCTTCCAGCGTTTACCTAGACGTTTCATCGCCCAGCGGTTGGAAGTGGCGCCCAAGATGGCAAGGCCGATCAGTGCGAGCATGCCGACAACGATATAGGGTCGTTTGACCAGCTCGCTGCCTAGCAGTGCCCAGTTAAGCCCCAGAATAAACAGCGCGTAGCTGAGCATATGCAGGGTGGCGTAGGCAAGTGCCCACAGGCCAAGCTGGCGGCGAATAAGGGCAAAGCCTTTCCAGCGGGTTAGCC
>SKHS01000240.1 GCA_007116835.1 Halomonas sp. | reverse complement strand
GAAGGCGAGATTGCCCCTGACTACGCCAACCGCACGGTGCTGGCAACGGATAACTCGATTTACCAGCGCTTGCCACAGGCGGCGGTGTTTCCTAAACATGCGGAAGACCTTGAGCGCCTCGCCAAATTGGCTGCTGAGCTGCCCCATCGCGATATCGTGCTCACGCCCCGGGGCGGCGGCACCGGCACTAACGGCCAGTCGTTGACCGACGGTATCGTGGTGGATGTGTCCCGCCATATGAACCAGATTTTAGAGATCAATGTAGAGGCTCGGCGGGTACGCGTTCAGGCGGGCGTGGTGAAAGATCAGCTCAACGCGGCACTGAAGCCTCATGGGCTGTTTTTCGCCCCAGAGCTATCCACGTCTAACCGCGCCACCATCGGCGGCATGATTTCCACCGATGCCAGCGGCCAGGGCAGCTGTGAATACGGTAAAACCCGTGATCATGTGCTGGAACTGGACACGGTTCTGCTGGGGGGACAGCATCTGCATAGCCGTCCGCTTAGCGCTGACGAGGAGCAGCAGGCCGTTGCGCAATCCGGCATTCTTGGTCATGTGCATACCACCGCCGCTGAGATTATTGACCAGCAGCGCGAGTTGATTGAAGCGAAATTCCCACCACTCAATCGCTGTTTAACCGGCTACGATTTAGCGCATCTGCGGGAGGCGGGCCAACTGAACCTGAACAGCCTGCTGTGTGGCTCGGAAGGCTCGTTGGGCTTTTTGAATGAAGCAGTATTGAACGTACTGCCGATTCCGAAGCACTCAACGCTAGTGAATGTGCGCTATGCCAGTTTTATGGAGGCGCTGCGCGATGCCAAAACCCTCATGACCGCCAGCGCTCGCCCCACCTCGATTGAAACCATCGACGACACCGTGCTGCAGCTGGCCATGGAAGACTTTGTCTGGGACAGCGTAGCTGAGTTTTTCCCCGCCACTGGCCGCACGCCGATTCGGGGCATTAACCTGATCGAGTTTAATGACGATGATCCTGAGCGTTTGGCGGAACGGGTTCGCTCCTTTACCGAGCACCTTGGCCGCGATGTGACCGTCGAGCGCTTAGGCTACACCCTGGCCGAAGGCCGCCCGCAGATTCAAAAAGTCTACGCTATGCGTAAACGCTCGGTGGGTTTACTGGGTAACGTGCAGGGCGAAAAGCGCCCGATTGCGTTTGTGGAAGACACCGCTGTACCACCGGAGCATCTGGCTGACTTTATCAGCGAGTTCCGCGCCGCGCTGGATGCCCGAAAGCTCTCCTACGGGATGTTTGGCCATGTCGATGCGGGGGTGCTGCACGTGCGCCCGGCACTGGATATGAAAGATCCCCAACAGGAAAAACTGATTCGTGAGATTTCCGATGAAGTGGCAGCCCTGACCCAGAAGTACGGTGGGCTGTTATGGGGCGAACACGGCAAAGGCGTGCGTTCTGAGTATGGCCCTAAGTTCTTTGGTGAGCTGTACCCCAGCCTGCAGCGCGTCAAAGCCGCCTTTGATCCGCATAACCAGCTGAATCCTGGCAAAATCGCGTCTCCCGCAAAAGGTCATGACCTGATCGCCAAAGACAGCGACCCTGAACTGTTAACGGTCGATGGCGTTACCCTGCGCGGCCAGTTGGATCGCACCATCGACGAACGCGCCTGGCAGGCCTATGACGCGGCGGTGTACTGCAATGGCAATGGTGCCTGTTATAACTACGACCTTGATGACCCCATGTGCCCTTCCTGGAAGGCTACCCGTGACCGTGTGCATTCGCCCAAAGGCCGCGCCAGCTTGATGCGTGAGTGGCTGCGCCTGCAGTCCCAGGCAGGGATCGATGTGGTGGAAGAGTCGCGCAAGAAAAAAGCCGAGAACGGCTGGGGCTTTGTTAAAAGCTTCCCCCGCCGGGTGATGAACACCGTTAGTAAACAGCAACACCATGACTACTCCCACCAAGTTTACGATGCCATGGCAGGCTGCTTGGCGTGTAAATCCTGTGCGGGCCAGTGTCCGATTAAGGTCAACGTGCCGCAGTTCCGCTCGCAGTTTTTAGAGGTCTACCACGGCCGCTATTTACGCCCGCTACGCGATTACATCATCGGCGGCACCGAAGTCATGTTGCCGACGCTTGCCAAGGTTGCGCCGCTGTATAACGCCCTGCTCAACCAGCGCTGGGTAGATAGCCTGATGCGCAAAGGGCTGGGGATGAGTGATTCTCCACAGCTTTCCCGCGCCAGCGTGAAAAAGCAGCTACGTGCCTGGGGCATCGCTGAAGCCACCCCCACCTCCCTGGCACTACTCACTGAGCAGCAGCGGGCTAACAGCGTGATTATTGTCCAGGACGCGTTCACCAGCCACTTTGAAGCCAAGCTAGTGATGGACGTAGTAGAACTGCTGTCGCGGCTGAATCTGCGGGTGTTTGTGATGCCGTTTTCTGCCAACGGCAAACCGCTGCAGGTACAGGGCTTTTTAGGCGCGTTTGAGCGCACGGCGGCAAAACAGGCCAAGCGCCTGAGGGCGTTAGCAGAGTT
>SKHS01000096.1 GCA_007116835.1 Halomonas sp. | reverse complement strand
GCTTTTGTGAATGCAGCCTGCTTCGCTTAGCTGTACGTACTCCACGTCGAGCGGCGAGACTACCTCTACCCTTAGCTGGCTCTGGTAGCGGCCATCCAGGGTGTGGCCATCCAGGTAGCGGCCAATGCTGTAGTCGGTTTTGTTGACCGGATAGCGGTATTTGTTGCGGTCACGAAACGATTCTTTGAAGATCAGGCTGGAAAGCTCTTTGTTCTCGTCGCTGCTGGTGACTTCCGTGGCTTTGATCTTACGGGTGATGTCACGCTCTTCATTGGTGAGGAACTGGTACTCATCGCCGTTACGGGTTATCAGGCTCTCTTTTTCCAGCCGTGCCAGGGTCGCTTCCAGCTGCTCACGAATGGCTATGCGGTCATCGTCGATTTGGGTCAGTGAGAGCGTCACCAGGTTATCGACCGTACCCTTCACCAGATCCACATAGCGGATCATAAACAGCGTGCGTAGGGTTTCGACATCAAACGCCTCTAACACGGGATTTTCGCTGGCCTGGTCAATGATGCGCTTCACCGCCGTATCGAGAAAGCCTTCTACCGCTGCGTAGAAGCAGTGCATTGGTACCAGCGCGCCAATCGTCTTCTCTTGCACGGCTTTGGCGGCCATGTGGAACGCATCGAGCATGGAGCGCTCGCCATAGGCCAAGTGGGCGCCCGTCGCCCCTACCTTGCGGATCTCTTCAAAGACTTTTTGCACCAGTTGAAAGTGGTACGGCACAAAGGGGTAATTGGCGATAAAGCTCTCGACGCCTGCGATGTTTTTTAGCGAGGGGCCAGAGCGGTCAAAGGTCAGCTGGTTACGCAGAATGGAGCCTTTGGCCTCAAACACGCCTTCAAGCTCGGCGCGTGCCGGGTCGGTCTTCACCAGCAGGCGCTTGCGGATCACTTCGTCAGAGTTGGAGCTTGAGAGCGATAAGCGGGTTTTGAAGCGTCCGGCGATTTTGGAAAAATCGTTGGCTTTTGAGGCGGTCATTTCGCCTAGCACGGCATCCATATCCGCTTGGGAGGTGACCACGATCCAGGCACGCCCACCGCAAATCGTGCCCAGGTTTTCGGTGAGCGTTTGCAGAGTCAACATTAAGCGTGTGTCGCTGCCAATGAACTGACCCACTTCATCCACCATAAACACCATGCGCTGGGTAGCTGACTGCGACTCCAAAAACTCTTTCACCCAGTGGCAGAAGTTCTCTACGGAGACGCTGAAGTTGGTTTCGGATTCCTCAAACCATTTATGCGCCGCTTCAGGAGAGAGATCGAGCGCAGCGCCAATCGCTTGCTCGATATCATCCTGGTAGAACTGATAGCCGTCTCGCTCGTCTTCCCACACCACGTCACTGGCCTCGTTAAAAGCCTGCTTAAAACGCTCATACACACCGCGTTTTTCTAGGTGGCGCTCCATATGAGCAATGTGCGGGTAATCAGAGCTAAAGCCTTGGTGCTCGTTAAACACGCGCAGGAAGACGTTCAGGATGGGGTTGCCATCGTCATTGGAGCTGGCCTTGCTGTCGATGTTGAACAGCACCACGTGGGCCGGCTCACGGACGGCCTTGTTAATGTCTGCCCGGATAGAGCCGTCTACCAGCTTCTGCTCATCAAAAAAGTCGGCGGCTCGCTTGGCTTGTCCGTTGGCATCAAACGCTTCTTTATTTTCCAGCAGATAAGAGAGCGTTTTCAAAAAATGCGATTTACCTGAACCAAAGAAGCCACTCACCCAAACGCCCACGCGGTTGGCGATGGAAGGGTCATCTAAAGGGGTGGTGTAAGATTCAAAAAAAGCGCGAAAGTGCTTTTCTAACTCGTTGGTGACGACATACTCATCCAGCTCTTGGTAGATGGTTTCCTGGTCACGCTGGTCGGCTTTGACCACGCCGTTGATTGACCGGCTAAGCGGTTTGAGGAAGAGCTCTTGAATGTGCATATCTGTCCTGTAAATGTTTAAACCCTGAGTTTTGAAAGCACTGCTTAACAACAACCGACTTTTGACAGTTGCCCACACTGTCGTCCGACCTCATCTATGGGGCTTCATCACTGTAGAAGGCTCTGCGATAACGTTAACAGTCACGGCTCACAACCGGGGCGAACGTAACACACCATAAGGCAACACGCCGCGCTAAGGCACGAGCGCAAACGCACGGTAGTAGTTGTTGCTTTTGATCTGCTTAAACAGCGACATCGTTTGCCCGTCGTAACGGCCTGGGTAGAACAGCACCAATGGTTTATGGCCAAGCGGCCCGTGTAGGGCATTTAACAAGCTGTGCGCACGTACCATGGGCCACAGGCTGCCAACACCGGTGAGCAATACGATATCAGGCTCATGCGACAAAGAGTGTCGGATGAGGTACGGGGCGAATTTGTCCATGTGCAGCGGCCCACGCAGCGCCTTGAGCAGTGCTGCATCGCCTTTGCTTTTTTGCATGGCAATGGCTTTATCAAGAAAACCGCGCTCGGTCAGGTAATCCTTAAGCACTTCAAGCAGATTGACCTGCGCCATTTTGATG
>SKHS01000265.1 GCA_007116835.1 Halomonas sp. | reverse complement strand
CTGCTGTCCGGTGGTGAAAAAGCACTAACAGCACTCTCTTTAGTCTTTGCGATTTTTCAGCTAAACCCAGCCCCTTTCTGCATGTTAGATGAAGTAGATGCCCCTCTGGATGATGCTAACGTAGGCCGATACGCCAAACTTGTTAAAGAGATGTCAGAAAGCGTTCAGTTTATCTACATTACTCATAACAAGATCGCGATGGAGGCCGCCGAGCGCCTGATGGGGGTGACCATGCAAGAGCCTGGCGTGTCTCGGCTTGTATCGGTGGGGATTGACGAAGCCGCTGCGCTGGTTGATTAATTAAAAAAGCGGTCCGTGTCACTGAACGATTTGCGATTAAAATATGCAATATGTTGATTGTAATGCTCTTTTTGTCATTCATTCCATTATTCCCAGGCCGCATAGTGCTGCTTAGCAGCCTATCTGTTGCGGTTTATGTGACAAGCAGAGCTGTCAGCTCCATGCCTTCGTAACGCTATGTTGTTTTTTTCGTAGAAGAAGTTCATAACAAAATCAAATGTTAACTAATATAAACATTGTTAATGGGTAAGGAATGGTGTATAGGCTTATGCTATAATGAAAATCACATGCAGTGTGCGCTGGTAAAAGGGTGTGTTTCGTATAGGTATTTGTATAGGTAATGGTGCTTACGTAGGTATCTGTATAAGTATCGTTTGTATGAGAGCCGTGTGTAAGTACAATATGTATAGCTACTATGGCGTCGTCAGTTGAAACAGCGAGCAAAAGAAGAAGCGCCCTTTTTGAACATGCCAGCAGAGACGTTACGGGGTAGCTGACGAGCAAATAAACACTAAAATTGCACTTTTTATGGTTGATATGGTCGTATATTTAGCCTAAAACCACGTGCAATGGCGTTGCAGCGTGAAAATCTGCAAAAAGTGGCCCTTTTCGTAGCATCCGCGCTATGCTTGATGGTAATGCGTTAACATCGGAAATGTTACGTCGTCAGGCATCGCGCCTTTGCAACCGGTATAATGACCCATGGAATGCTCGACATGGAATTAAGAGAGTGGTTAATCATTCTAGGACTGGCGCTGGTATCACTCATTGTGGTTGACGGTGTACGAAGGCTACAGCGTCAACGTCGTGTGCCCCGCTTAGACCAAGCAGTTAAAGACCTGCCTGCTGCCAAGTTTGAAGATCTAGACGACGCCGCCAAAGAAGCCGAAATAAATTGGGAATTGCCCAATGGTGGCGCGCGGGTCATCAAGCCTGCTGACTACAGCAATTTAGGTCACAAGCCTAAACTTGAGCGGCAAGAGCACCCTGGCCCTTCTAAAGTATTGTCGGATTTCCGTAGCTCTTTTTCTAATTCAGTTAACAAAACAAGAGCAGGCGCTCACTTTGCGTGGTCTCGTAAACATGAGCAGCCCTCTATGGCTGGGCATGCATCAGACACCCATGCCGAGCCTTCCCTAGGTATGTCATCGGGTGCTGAAACCGAACGCCGGGAGCCGAGTATCTTTGCAGATAGCGGCCGTCCTGCTGCGGCCAACGCCAGTTCAGAACCCAGTGCCAATTCAACAAGTGCCAATTCAACAAGTGCCCATTCAACATCTAATGCCCACCCAGAGCCTGCTCAAAAGAAGAGCGAGCCTACTGTTACGGCAAAAGCAACTGCTCCCACTCCTGAGCCTAAACAGCATGAGCAAACTGAACCGCCAGCGTTGAAGCGTAGCGCCGAAAAAATAGGTGCTGATGAAGTAGGTGCTGATACAAATGTTGAAAAAGCTGAAAGCATTGAAGTTAAAGCAGATAAGGTTAAGGTCGATCAAGCCGTCGCAGACGTAGATGTTACTGAAGCACCGGCAGCAAACAACGTGGAAGCCGGTGAAGAAAAAGTACCGCCAATCGCCGCTTCCGATGAGACAGTCGTTCCTGCGAGCAGCGCAGCGGTCAGTGACGCTACAGCTGGTGCGGAAACCAGCGCTAAAGACGAGTGGAGCACTGCTACTCCAAACGCTGAAAGTGCTCAAGCTCAAGAAGAGGTTGCACCGGTTCTTCGTGCAGAGCCGGAGGACGCCGTTGCCGCGAAACATGCTTCTGATACACCTAAGCGTCGTCATCTTCGCTCAGATACGGCTGGCGAGGACAGAGAGCTAGATGATGACGAAATCGACGAGTACCGCTTAATTGATTTCGAAGGCATAGGGCGTTCATTCAAGCGTCGTTTAATTGAGCGTCGTAAAGAGAAAGTTCGCAAAAAAGCAGAGAAAGAGCGTAAAAAAGCAGAAAAAGCAAAGCGCGCAGAAGCACTTGCCAAACAGAAAGCTGAGCGCAAAGCCCTTGAAGCTGAGCGTAAAGCACTTGAAGCGCAGCAGCGTCGCGAGGCAAAAGAAGCCGCTGATGCTGAGAAAGCGAGGGTTGCGCAAGAGCTAGCAGCAGCCCGTGAAGCCGCTGCCGCCGCTGAGCGTGAGGCAGCACAATATAATGAGCCTGCTATCTCCGCTCATGACAACGTTGAGCACGACGTTGATCAGTACGATGACTATGCATCAGATGATGGCTATCGCGCCAACGTTGTACGCACGCATCCCACGTTGGAAAAAGCGTTGCGTCATGATGTTAATAGCGAACGTGCCAGAGATACGCTGACGGATGCTTCTGAGATGGTCGTTATCAGCGTACTTTCACGAGAGCCTGAAGGCTTCGATGGTGGCAAGCTGCTTGAGCTCATGATGGTCTGCGGATTGCGCTATAGCCGCGAGATGGGGGTTTTTCACCGTTTTGAAACGGAAAGTGCTGATAGCGAACTACAGTTCTCAATGGTGAATGTACTTAAGCCTGGTACCTTCCCTATTGAAGAAATGGATGAGTTTGTTACCCCTGGCATTACCTTGCTGATGCCGCTGCCAGGGGCAGTAGATAGTTCCGCTGCGTTTGAAGCCATGGTGGAAACCGCGATGGTTGTGGTGCGGCACATGGGCGGTGAGTTAAAGGACGAAAACCGTAGCGTAATGACCGCGCAAACGATAGAGTTTGCTCGCCAGCGGGTTCATGAGTTTGAACGTCGTCACCGCCTGCATCGTCATATGCAGGCACGTTAAACGCCGCGTCGCTTCAACACCCGCCTTCCTAAAGAAGGCGGGTGTTTTTGTTACTAAATACCTGTTTTTTGTATGCCGGAACATCTGAATGAGTCAGCCTGAGCAAGAACTTCTGGAAGAAATGAGTCAACTGCGTGCCGATTTGGATGACGCTAATTACCGCTATTACATCTTAGATGACCCTAAGCTGACCGATGCAGATTACGATCGAAAACTGCAGCGATTAATGCGCTTAGAGGCTGAACATCCAGCGCTAATATCGTCAGATTCACCTACCCAGCGGGTGGGCGCTGCGCCGGCAGAAGGTTTTCCTGAAGTCGCCCACGCGATTCCGATGCTTTCATTGGATAATGCTTTTAGCCGGGAAGACGTTGTTGCCTTTGCTGAGCGAGTCGCTGAGCGGTTGGAGTGTCAGCCTGGAGATATTGAATTTAGCTGTGAGCCAAAGCTTGATGGAGCAGCGGTGTCGCTGGTGTACGAGCAGGGCGTATTGGTGAGTGGCGCGACCCGTGGTGATGGCCGAACCGGCGAGGGGATTACCTCAAATTTGCGGACGCTGCGCTCGGTGCCGTTAAAACTGATGGGGCATAGTATTCCAGCGCTATTAGAAGTCCGCGGCGAAGTCATTATGCGTCATGCAGGCTTTGAAGCGCTCAATGATCGAGCCAGGGAAGAAGGCAGCAAGGTGTTCGCTAACCCACGTAATGCGGCGGCTGGCAGCCTGCGCCAGCTTGACCCACGTATTACCGCCACTCGCCCGCTGGAGTTTCATGCCTATCAAGTCGCCCGTATTGATATGGCGAACCTTGATGATAGTGCACTTAGCAATAGCGTGATGACCACCCATAGCCAGCAAATGGAAAGGCTTAAAGCGTGGGGGTTTCGCGCAAGCGCCGAGCTTCGCACTGTTCTTGGCCCCGACTTAGTGGCTGACTACTGCGAGCAGTTGGGCGAAAAGCGAGACCAGTTGGGTTACGACATCGATGGCGTAGTGATTAAGGTGAACGACCTGCGCCACCAGCGGGAACTTGGTTTTGTGGCGCGTGCCCCGCGCTGGGCCGTTGCATTTAAATTTCCTGCCCAGGAAGAAGTCACAACGCTGAATGATGTGGAGTTTCAGGTAGGCCGTACCGGTGCAATTACCCCGGTTGCAAGGCTGGAGCCGGTGACCGTCGCCGGTGTGACGGTTTCGAACGCAACGCTGCATAATGCGGATGAGATTACTCGCCTGGGTGTCATGATTGGCGACACGGTGACCGTTCGTCGCGCTGGCGACGTTATTCCTCAGGTGGTGCGGGTGGATAGCGACAAGCGTCCTGATGATGCGCAAGCCATTATTTTCCCCGAGCACTGCCCGGTATGCGGCTCGGATATTGAACGGCTAGAAGGCGAAGCGGTGGCCCGCTGCTCTGGCGGTCTCTACTGCGCGGCACAGCGTAAAGAGGCGCTTAAGCATTTCGCCAGCCGTAAAGCACTCGATGTAGATGGGCTGGGTGAAAAGCTGATTGAACAGCTGGTGGATCTGGATTGGGTGAAAACGCCGGCTGATTTGTTTCACTTAACCGTTGAACAGCTTCAGGCGCTGCCACGTATGGGTGAAAAGTCCGCGACTAATTTGGTCAACGCACTGGAGAAGGCCAAGCAGACGACCTTGGCGCGTTTTATCTACGCCCTGGGTATTCGGGAGGTAGGTGAAGCCACGGCGGCTAACCTCGCTAACTACTTCGGTGCCCTTGAAGCACTTCAAGCCGCTGAGCTGAAAGCACTGGAAGCGGTTAATGATGTTGGTCCAATTGTCGCCGCCCATGTACATACGTTCTTTCGTCAGCCGCACAATCAAGCAACGATTGCCGCGCTGCTTGATGTGGGTATCACCTGGCAGGAGAGTGAAGTAACTCAGGGGCCGACGCCACTAGAGGGGCAGTCCTGGGTGCTTACCGGTACGTTGGACACCATGACCCGCGATGAGGGTAAAGCACGGTTGCAGGCGTTAGGGGCCAAAGTAGCGGGCAGCGTTTCAAAGAAAACCACCTGCCTTGTGGCGGGGGAAGCCGCAGGCAGTAAACTCACCAAAGCTGAGCAGTTGGGCGTTGAGGTAATCGATGAGGCTACCTTTATCGAGCGTTTAGCTGCCTGGGAGCAGAGTGAATGAGTCGTTTGATATGAGTCGTTTTATAGAGGTACCGGCGCGCATGCTGCCGCCGGAAACACTGAATGCCCTGCTTGAAGCGTTTGTAACCCGCCAGGGTTATGACACCACGGATACCGGAACAGGTATGGACGGTTGGGTCATCGACGTTAAGCAGCAGCTTGAGCGTCATGAGCTGATTATTGCCCATGATCTGGAGCTTGAAATGACCGAGGTGATGACCCTCGCCCAGTGGCGAGCCTTTGGGCGAGACCTAGCTGATGACGAAGAAGAGGGCGACTACTGAGCGCGTACTAGTGCGCTGATAATTCGCCTCCCAGGGTGTAAGTGGTCCACAAGCGGCTGCTCTAGCGGCAGCGGCTCGTCGCATAGTCGTGAAGCAATGACCTCGGCACACAGTGGCGCACTGGCAAGGCCCCGAGAACCGTGAGCCGTGGATATCCATAGCCCTGGGTAGTGCTCCCCCAGGGTGCTGGGTATTTTAGACGCATCCTTAGCTAAGACCGCATAGTCTCGCTGCCATGCAGCGGCATTTGGTACTGGGCCTGCATAGGGGCTTTTGTCTGGGCTTGCTGCCCGCACGGCAGTGCGGCCTTCAAGTGAGCCTGCGCTCAGGGCTATACCGGACGCTTCTAGTTCAGCCACCCACGCAGGCAGCGCTTGGCGCAATTCATCAATATTGCGCTGATGGTCAGCGTCGGTGACGTGAGTGGTGGCGTCGTTGGGCACAAAGCTTGCCCCAAATGTCAGTACGCCTTCCACCGGTGGGGATACATAGCCACCCGCACACACCACGCGTTGCGGGCCTTTTACTCCTTTAGGAAGCGTCATTTCGCTCACTTGACCGCGAACCTGCTGCAACGGAAGTGCTGCGGTTTGGGTAAAGCGGTTGGCAAGTGAGGCGTTAGCGACTACCACGTGATCCGCTTGCAGCGTTTCACCATTGGCCAGCGCAATCTGCCAAGCGCTGCCGTACTGCTGTAGTTCCGTTACCTCCCCTTGATGCAGGGTAATATTGGTGTGCTTTAACAGCTGCTCACAGAGTAGTTTGGGTCGCACCCAGCCTGCTTGGGGATAAACAAGCCCGTGTTCTGCTGACACCGGTACGCCCGCTAATTCACCCAGTGTATGAGTGTGGGCGGATACCACCGCTTCTGGCAGCGAATGGCGTGCCATAAAGCGCTGCTGGCGGGAGATTTCTTTGTCGCCTAGGGCTAGCTGGACCACGCCGCTTGGCTGCCACAGTGGCGTGTTTAGCGATGTATTCGACTCAAGCTGGGTAAGCCAGCGCTGGCTGTAAAGCAGGCCCGATAGATAGAACCGGCTCTGGTGGTTAGTTTCTACCGCGAGTTTTACATACAGCGCTCCTTGACGATTGCCAGAGCCGCCTGCGCCGGGCGCATCGCGCTCTATGACGGTGACGCGTATGCCACGCTTGGCTAGCGCCGCCGCCACGCTGCCACCGGCCATACCTGCGCCAATCACCACCACGTGGTTGGCAGGCGCAAGCTGTGAGGGCGTGAACCATGGTGTAGGTTGGCGACGCCTATCACTAGGCGGCGTATCAATATAGCCTGCGAGCATTTCCCGCTTACGCCCAAAGCCAGGCACCTTTTGCCAATGGAATCCCGCTGCTTTTAGGCCGCGTTTCACGATACCTGCACAGGTGAAGGTGGCAAAGGTAGCGCCGGGCCTGGAGCGTGCAGCCATAGCGTCGAACAGTTCAGGCTGCCACATTTCCGGGTTTTTAGAAGGCGCGAAGCCATCTAAAAACCACGCGTCGACTTGACCATCTAATAGGTTCAACCGTTCGGTAGTATCGCCAAAGTGTAAGTCGAGGGTTACCCGCTCGCTGAGATGAAGGCGATGAATACCACTGACGGCCTCGGGCCACTGAGCGCACAGCACTTGTGCATAACGCGCTAGTGAAGGCCAAGCACTTAGTGCGCGCTCTAAGGAATGACGATCGAGGGGAAATTTCTCTGTGGATAACAAATGAAGGCGCGCGGTAGGAGGCGCATGTTGTTCAAAACAATCCCAGGCGCAGAGCATATTCAGCCCCGTGCCAAACCCCGTTTCACCAATCACAAAGGGGCGGGTATTCTGCCAGGCGGCGAAGCGTTGTGGCAATTGGTTCGCCCCTAGAAAAACGTGTTCCGTTTCTGCACGGCCATTGTCTCTGGAAAAATAGACGTCATCGAAAGCATCAGAGTGGGGCGACGTCTCATTCCAGGTAAGTGAAGGAGCGGTTAGCGCCGTGAGAGGGGGTAGGGCAGTGGCAGTCGTGCGTTGAGTCACGCGGATATCCCCGTACGGATAAGGTGTGTCGTGAAAATTGGTTAAAAAATGATCAATCTGTTAAGCAAGGCGTAATCTCTCGCTTAGCGAAAAGCGTCCGCCGAGTTTACACAGAGTTTTCCACAGGCTCTGTGAAAAAGAAGGCGGACCCTCCACATTCACCTTATTCGGTCAAGGCAAAACTTTTTTGAATGGCTTAACAATTACCTTGGCATATACCCCGGCAATGATGTATGGATCGGCGTCGGCCCACGCTTGAGCTGACTCCAAACTATCGAATTCAGCGATGACCAAGCTGCCGCTGAAACCTGCATCACCTGGGTTTTCTGAGTCAATGGCGGGGTGGGGGCCAGCCAATACCAAGCGACCCTCATCACGCAAGACTTCTAGGCGAGCAAGGTGGTCTGGGCGTGCTGCTAACCGACGTTCCAAGCTGTTCGGTACATCTTCACTGATAATAGCGTAAAGCATAGGGGTAACTCCTTGAAGGCTAGGGGAGGTTGTTCTGGTAGAATTGACCACACCTGCGTAAGCGCGCACCATGATGGGCGTCTGTGACCCATAAAGGGGAAACAGGTAGTCTGTTCGTTGACACCGCCCTATTCTGACAAACTCGCCACACGGCGTCATGCTTATGCCCCTACTTCCTGCAAACGCTCTTCCCTACGTGTTTGACGCCGACCTGCGCTATCCGGTGGATTTACACATGCACTCTACCGCTTCAGATGGTGCGCTAACGCCTACGGAGTTAGTGGCGCTGTGCGCAACCCGGGGACTTACCCACCTGGCTTTAACCGACCACGACACGATGGAGGGTGTTGAAGAGGCAAGTGCAGCGGCACAGCAAGCAGGTTTATGTCTGGTGCCCGGCTGCGAGTTATCCACCCGCTGGCAAGGGGTCAATATTCATGTGGTAGCGCTCATGCCCGGAGGGTTGCAAGGGCCGTTAGTGGAAGGGCTTAAGCAGCAGCGTATCGCGCGTATTCAGCGTGCCGAGGTGATTGCCGAACGGCTCGAAAAGATGGGCTTACCCAACGCACTAGAAAAAGCCCGCGAGCAGGCGGGTAGTGACCGCCCTTTAGGGCGTCCCGACTTTGCCCGTGCGCTGGTCGCTGAAGGTGTTGTTGCTGACTGGGCGGGTGCGTTTAAGCGCTATTTAGGCAGTGGTAAAAAAGGCGATGTAAAAGCCCATTGGCCGGAAATTAGTGAAGCCGTGGGCTGGGTAGTGGCTTCAGGCGGTGTCGCGGTACTGGCACACCCGCTGCGCTATGGGCTTACCCGGCGCAAGCGTGGCCTGCTAATGGATACGTTCCTAGCCGCAGGCGGACAAAGTGTTGAGCTGGTGAGTGGTCAGCAGAATCCCGATAGCACCCGCGACCTGGCTCGGCAACTCGTCGAGCGCGACCTATATGCTTCTATGGGTAGCGACTTTCATTTTCCTGGCAGTCACGCCGCCCCAGGCAGTATGAGCGTGATACCGCGTACCGCTGCAGTGCCTATTTGGCAGCATCCGCGCTTAGTTCATTTGCGCGATGCGCCCAGCGGCATGTTAGGCCCTGGGTCTTAAACCGCGTATCGACTACCCTAAAACGTAATGGACAACGATATGCCCACCGGCAGGAGCAAGTGATGAGCCAATATTTTCAGATTCACCCCGAAAACCCACAGAAACGCCTGATTGACCAAGCCATAGAAATTATCCGCAAGGGCGGCGTGGTAGCGTACCCGACAGATTCAGGTTACGCGCTGGGCTGCCACTTGGGCGAAAAGAAGGCCATTGAGAAAATCAAATGGCTGCGTTCATTGGACGACAAGCACAACTTCACGCTGGTATGTTCTGATCTTTCCGAGATTGGCACCTACGCAAAAGTGGATAACGCGGTGTTTCGGCTCTTAAAAGCGCACACGCCGGGCCCCTACACCTTTATTTTGGATGCGACGACTGAGGTTCCGCGCCTGTTGCTGCATCCGAAGCGCCGCTCTATTGGTGTGCGCGTGCCCGATCACCGCATTACCCACGCGTTGTTAGAAGCGCTGGGCGAGCCGTTGATGAGTGTGACGCTTATTCCCGTGGATGAAACCCTGCCGATGAGTGACCCCGAAGAGATTCGTGATCGCTTCGGGTCGCATTTAGACGCCATTATTGATGGCGGTGCCTGTCATCTAGACCCTACCAGCGTGATCGATCTGCGCGAGCTACCGCCAAAAATT
>SKHS01000226.1 GCA_007116835.1 Halomonas sp. | reverse complement strand
CAGACCCCACCGTTGGCCAGTGACGCCCTTGCCAGTCGGATTGTCTTCCCCTCAGTCGGGGTGACGACACCTTCTTTCAGGTGTCCGGGTTTGCCGGCTTCGCCGGGCAAACAAAAAAGCCGACCTAATAGGTCGGCTAAGCTGATGAGAGCTGCTCGGTAAACAGGCCGAGCAGTAAGATGCCTGGGGAAGGCATCGCCAAAACGCCTATTCAAGCGGCTTGGCGATACCCTCGCTCTGAGGCTTTGCCTTTGCGGGAGTAGCTACCCTTACCTTTTTTCGGTGTTTGCTGCTGCATTTTGAACATGGGCGTTCGCAGCTGCGCTTTCAGTGCGTTATCGCGTATTTTGCCTTTTTTCACGGTGTACTCCTCAGTCTTTGAAAACTTAGTTTTTGAAAGCTTAGTCTTTGAAAAAACAGTCTTTACCAATAGACATTAACAAACGCTTATCTGGCGACGCAATCGTTTGTCCTGCCCTGACTGTTGCCGCCATTCCTATTTGTTTCGCCGCTCCTATGACCCAATGAGATTGATCAAGTTCCCAATGTCTTACGATGACGTTTGATCACTATAAGTGGCTAACGTGCTCGCGGCAGGACTGTTTGCCACCATGCTCACTACGCTGCCCACCATAATCAGGCATGGCGAGGGTAACGGCTGAGCTTCGAGTCGCGTGGGCATATCCGCCAACGTGCCCACTAATGCTTGCTGTTCAGGCTGACTAGCGTTTGCCACCAGCATAATAGGCCATGTATCGGGTAGACCCGCTTGGCGTAGGCCGTGACAAATAGCGTCTACTTTAGAAAGCCCCATATAAAACACCAGGGTTTCATCCTGACGGGCAAGGTTGGCCCAGTCCGGCGTGCCGCCCTCCCGGCACAGTTGCGCTGTGATAAAGCGCAGCTGTTGGGCGTGGCCACGGTCTGTTAACGGAATCCCCATGCCAGCAGCGGCTGCCGATGCAGCGGTAATGCCTGGCACTATTTCAGCGGATATTGCGGCATTTGCTAATGCTCCCAGCTCCTCACCCATGCGCCCAAACACGCCTGGGTCGCCACCTTTCAAACGCACAACCGACTTGCCCGCCTGAGCAAGCGAGACGATCAGCGCGCCTATCTCATCCTGAGGCACACTATGATGCCCGCGGGCTTTTCCCACGTAATAGCGTTCGGTGCCTGGCGGTATCAGCCCCAGTACATCGTCCCCCACTAATCGGTCATAGACTACCGCATCGGCCTGCATTAATAGTCGCGCTGCCTTTAGGGTGAGCAGTTCCATATCGCCGCTTCCTGCACCGACTAAATAGACCGTTCCAGAACGGCATTCGCCGCTAAGCGGAAGGCGTAAGCGCGTGGCTGATTCACGGCCAAAGGGCGCTAACACCCGCTGGCTCAGGCGCATAAAGGCCTCAGGCCATTTCTGGGTTAGTTGTTTGCTTAGCGCACGCATTTGGCCGCTCCTCTTCAAGTAATGATTTTAGTTCTGGAATACAGCTGCCACACTGGGTGCCGCAAGCCAGCCGCGCACCAAGGGCTTCCACGCTGGTGTCGCCACTGCGGATAGCCTTAACAATAGTGGCTTGTCCTACCTGATGACAGCTACACACCACGGGGCCTGCATCTACCGCGCCATCATCGCAACCTGCCAGTAGCCGCTGGCGATGAGCAGTGTCTAGCGTAGCGTCGTTAAAGCGCGCCTCAAGCCAGGCTAACCCAGGCAACTCTTGCGGTGGCCCTACCATTAGCCACCAGCGCAACTGGCCCTTCACGACCCCTGCCGCGCGCAGCCTGGCACTCGTGCTATCCTCGCACCACAGCGACGCAGGTACACCCAGCCACGCGTCTACTGTTGCTAACCAATTACTGACCGGTGCCGTATCGGCAAGCTGCCAGCGCTCGCAGTTGCCCATGGGAATACGCGACCAATAAGCGCTCTTACACCAACGGGGGCTACCCGTGTTGGTTTGCTCATTTGCCACCAGCAGCGTTGCTTGCCAAGCCATGTCAAGCTTCGTTAATGCCACCGCGCCCTGCTTACTTTCCGGCTGGCCAGACACGGGGTCGGTATAGCCGGTGAGCAGTGCACCGCTGCGCCCCTGCTTGGTAAAACAGTCGGTCCAGTGCATGGGCACGAACACTTCCCCTTGCCGCTGGGCGTTTGAAATACGCACTCGCCCACGGTACTCACCTTCAGTTGCCGACAACATCGCAAGCCCTTGGTCAGCGACGCCCACATTGGCCGCATCCACAGGGTGCAGCTCAATAAATGGTTCTGCCCGATGGTTCATCAGCCGCGGTGCTCTGGCGGTGCGGGTCATGGTGTGCCATTGATCGCGCACACGCCCAGTATTCAGCCGAAGCGGATAGGTGGTACTAAGCGTCTGTTCGGGCAATCGCGGCGTAATCGGCAGTAGCTTAGCTCGACCATTGGCCGTGGCAAACACCCCCTCTTCAAACAGCCTTGGTGTGCCCCGAGGCGCAGCATGATTAACCGGCCACTGAATCGGCGAGAGCGCATCATAAGCGTCCTGCCCTTTGCCTGCCAGTG
>SKHS01000224.1 GCA_007116835.1 Halomonas sp. | reverse complement strand
TTGGGCCGTTGGTTACGAATGCCGAGCCCTGCTTTGTTGGCACCTTTGCTGTTGGCTGCTCTGTTTTCCGGCTTTGATATTGCCAGTTTTGCGCTGCCAGAGTGGGGCATGAACGTGATGTTATGGGTGCTGGGCAGCGCTATTGGTTCGCGCTTTCAGGGCATGACACGCACGCTTTTTGGGCGCTACTTATGGCAGTCGGGGGTAGCAACACTGCTGGCACTGGTGGTGTTGGCACTGTTTGCTGAACTGATCCATCAGCTGCTGGGTGTGCGCCGCGATGTGGCACTGCTAGCGCTGGCACCTGGCGGCATTGGCGAAATGGCTATTCTCGCCGTCGCGCTTAATATTGACCCAGTGTTTGTCGCGTTTCACCACTTACTGCGTATGGTCACACTGATGATTGTGGCCCCTTTTTGGGCTCGTTGGCTATTGCGTCAATCTTCTTAACTACGTCTGTCCACCAAGGTAACGAAAGGACCTTTCATGTTGTCACGTCTGCTAGCACCGCTGTTCCGTTACTTTGAAACGCGGGTTAACCCCTATCCTGAAGGCGAGGTTGCCACGCCACCGACAGGGTTGCTGCCGTTTATCTGGCACTTTTCTCGCCCCGTGTGGCCATGGCTGTTACTGATGTCGCTAGTGACTGCCTTGGTGTCTGCGGCGGAGGTGGTGTTTTTTAGCTATATGGGCGTCTTGGTCGACTGGCTGGGTAACGTAGAGCGCGCGAATTTCTGGTCGAATCACGGCCTGTGGCTGGCAGGTGTGGGCGTGTTGGTAATTATCGGCCTGCCGCTACTGGTGCTGGCGCAGTCACTGGTGACTCACCAAAGCATCTTCGGTAACTACCCGATGATCGGCCGCTGGCTGTCTCACCGTCATATGCTTAGTCAAAGCCTAGCGTTTTATCAGGATGAGTTTGCAGGGCGGGTGTCGCAAAAAGTCATGCAAACGGCGTTGGCCATCCGTGAGACCGTCACCAAAGTAATGGATCTGATGGTGTATGCCATTGTGTATTTTACTGGGGCGGCTATTTTGCTAGGCCGTGCTGACCCGTGGCTACTACTGCCGCTAGGACTTTGGTTGGTCGGTTATTTAAGTATTATGCGCTTTTTTGTGCCGCGCTTGCGCGACGTCTCAATGGCTCAGGCCGATGCTCGTGCTCAGATGACCGGGCGCGTGGTTGATAGTTACAGCAATATCCAAACGATCAAGCTGTTCGCTGATACGGAGCGTGAGCAGAGCTACGCCAAGGATGCGATGCAAGGTTTTATGGGTACCGTGCATCGGCAAATGCGGCTAGTCACCATCATGAGTGTTTGCCTGACGCTGCTCAACACGCTGCTGCTGGTGGGAACAGCAGGCATGGCGATCAGCGCCTGGTATTTGGACGCCATTTCCCTGGGTGTGTTAGCCATTGCGATTGCTCTCGTAATGCGTATCCGCTTTATGTCAGATTGGATTCTATGGGAAGTGGCCGGGCTGTTTGAAAACATCGGTACCGTGCAAGACGGCATGAATACCATCGCCCAGGAGCCCACGATCAAAGATGCGCCGAATGCCAAAGCGCTTGTGGTGCCCAATGGCGAAATTGTGTTTGATGCGCTGCGCTTTCAGTACGCTCAAGCTGAAGGTGAAAGTAAAAACGTGTTTGACGGGCTGAGCCTGACGATAAAACCCGGTGAGAAAATTGGCCTGATTGGCCGTTCTGGGGCGGGAAAATCGACGCTGGCAAACCTGTTGCTGCGCTTTTATGACTTACAGGGCGGGCGCATCTTGATTGATGGGCAGGATATTGCTGAGGTTACCCAAACCTCATTGCGCCATCAGATTGGCATGGTGACCCAAGATACCTCGCTACTGCACCGCTCGCTGCGTGACAATATTCGCTACGGTAGCCCTCATGCCAACGATGATGATGTGTGGCAAGCAGTGTGCCGCGCCCACGCAGATTCCTTTATCAACGAGTTGGTCGACCCTAAAGGGCGGCGCGGTTTAGACGCCCATGTCGGCGAGCGTGGTGTGAAACTATCCGGTGGCCAGCGTCAGCGCATTGCCATTGCCCGGGTGCTGCTTAAAAATGCACCGATTCTAGTGCTGGATGAAGCCACGTCAGCGCTGGATTCCGAAGTGGAAGCCGCCATTCAAGAGCAGCTGGATGCGCTGATGGAAGGCAAAACGGTGATTGCCATTGCTCATCGCCTGTCTACTATTGCAATGCTCGACCGGTTAATTGTGGTGGATGAAGGACGTATGGTGGAGAGCGGCACGCACCAAGAGCTGTTGGCCCATAACGGTATTTATGCCAGCTTATGGCAGCGCCAGTCAGGAGGCTTCTTAGGACACGACCTTGATCTTGGCCTTGATACTGACCACACTGCCCCCAGCTCTTAATAGACCAGTCGCTTATTGAGCGATTCTAGCTAAGCACTTTCAACAGGAGGTAGCGATGCAAGCCATTCAGCTTCAACAGCCCGGCGGTTTAGATAAACTGGACGTGGTTGACCTAGCGGCGCCGGGCGAGCCAGGCCCCGGTGAAATTAAAGTACGCC
>SKHS01000271.1 GCA_007116835.1 Halomonas sp. | reverse complement strand
TCATAGGCACGCCGGCCTGATTCGGTGAGCGTAAAACTTCTGCCCTTTCGCTCAATCAGCGCTTTATCTAAATAACTTTCCAACTTGCGAATATGTTGGCTTACACCAGGCTGCGTCATCTCTAGACGGCGCGCTGTGCCTGTAAAACTCCCTGTTTCCACTAGCGTTATAAACGTTCGAAAATACTGGGCATTAAACATAAAAAAGCGCCATTGCTGCCAGCCACCGTGTGCTATCAAGAAGGCACAGGTTAGCACAATTCACCAGGTTAGCGGGCTTAGCCACCGTGCTGGACGAAGTGAGCGGCCATGATAGTATGCAGGCTCGTGAATAACATGCCTTAGGGATAGCCTGACCAATGACGCAACCCATCGCGCCGCGCGCAACGATTTCTAGCATTATCTCTCCAGAGGGGAGTCTCGAAGTGCTTTCGCAGCATGAGGTTAACCGGCTAAAAAGCACGTCTAAAAGTGGTTTGCACGATCTACTGCGCCGCTGTGCGCTGGCAGTGCTTAACTGCGGCAGCCCTACCGATGACAGCGTCGCCATTATGGAAGCCTACAAGGACTTCGATATTGAAGTGCTACAACAAGATCGTGGCATTCGTCTTAAGCTCACTAACGCGCCTGCTGAAGCCTTTGTAGATGGACGTATGATTCGCGGTATCCGCGAACATTTATCATCCGTTATTCGCGACATTGTCTATGTTTACAATGAAATTCAGCACCATAAACGATTTGACCTCACCACCGGTGAAGGCACCACTAACGCAGTGTTTCATATTCTGCGTAAAGCAGGCACGTTACAGCCTGGGCGGGACCCTAGTTTGGTGGTTTGCTGGGGGGGGCACTCCATCTCTAGAGAGGAGTATGAGTATACCAAGGACGTGGGGTATCACTTAGGTCTGCGTGATTTAGACATTTGCACTGGCTGCGGGCCAGGCGCTATGAAAGGCCCAATGAAAGGGGCCAATGTGGCCCATGCCAAGCAACGCCGAAGAGACGGCCGCTATTTAGGTATCTCTGAGCCAGGCATTATCGCAGCCGAAGCGCCCAACCCTATCGTAAATGAATTGGTTGTGATGCCTGATATTGAAAAGCGCTTGGAAGCCTTCGTGCGTTTGGGGCACGGCATTATTGTTTTCCCCGGTGGCGTTGGTACCGCGGAAGAAATTCTGTACCTGCTGGGCATTCTGCTTCACCCAAGCAACCACGACATTCCCTTCCCACTGATATTCACTGGCCCAGCCGATTCCGCTGCGTACTTCCAGAAAATCGATGAATTTTTGGTTTATACCCTAGGCGAGGATATTCGCCGCTACTACACCATTATTACCGGCGACCCAGTGGCCGTTGCACGCAAAATGCGCCACGAAGTTGACGAAATCGCTGACTTCCGCCGCACGCATCAGGACGCCTTCTATTACAACTGGCGATTGACCATCGCTCGCGACTTCCAGGCACCCTTCGAGCCTACCCACGAAGCCATGCGCGGCCTTGCTCTACATCGCCAACAGCCTACCCATGAACTGGCTGCCAACTTGCGCCGCGCTTTTTCAGGCATAGTGGCAGGCAATGTTAAAGAGCCCGGCATTCGCGCCATTGCAGCCCATGGCCCCTTTGAGTTAACCGCCGAACCAGAACTGATGCAGCGCTTAGACGAGCTACTGACGTCATTTGTCGCCCAGGGGCGCATGAAGCTGGACGGACAAGCGTATACACCCTGCTATGTTTTGAGATAAGTCAAACTATTCTAATAAGCATCACACGTGTTAGATGCAGCCTTTGGCTGTATCTAACACATCAGGAACGCAAACGTGATTATTGCTCTGTTCACACTAATAGCAGCAGGCATTGTCAAAGGAGCCATTGGCTCTGGCGTGCCGGTCATTGTAGTGCCCGTACTCACCATGCTTTATGACGTTAAGCTGGCGATTGCAGTGTTAATTGCCCCCAATTTATTAAGCAACGCGCTGCAAGTGTGGCAATACCGACACCACCTACTGCCGCTACGCTTTTTAGCCGCCTTTTCTATTGCAGGCGGGCTAGGCATCATACTCGGCACATGGGGGCTAGTCGTGCTTTCACCAACACTTTTATCACTTGGCGTAGCCGCTGCGATTGTACTCTATTTGGCGCTTAAGCTCGCTAACCGCAAAGTGGTGCTTCCTTTCGCTACCGCTGAACGTATTGTCCTGCCGGTGGGTTTATTAGCAGGCGTACTGCAAGGTGCTGCGGGCATGTCAGCGCCCGCATCCGTGACGTTTCTTAATGCAATGCAGCTAGAGCGCCGTGTATTTATGGGCTCTATTTCGGTGTTTTTTGTCGCGATTACCTGTGTTCAAGTCCCCGCATTGATGAGTGCCGATATACTAACGCTAGAACGGACGTTCTATAGCGTGATAGCACTGCTGATTATTCTTGCCGCCATGCCAATCGGTGCGCAGCTAAGTAAACGCTTGCCTCATCGCTGGTTCGACAATCTCATCATGCTACTGCTGGCAGGTATCGCAGTAAACATCATTGTGGATGCTGTCCTTTAATCCGCTAACGCTTCACTGCTG
>SKHS01000203.1 GCA_007116835.1 Halomonas sp. | reverse complement strand
CAACTTAGAAGGCATCCGCTGGTCGCGCCAACGCTACCCACTGGTATTTGACGTTGTGGCGCAGATTATTCTTCCGCTCGCACTTTTGGTGTCGGTGTATATTTTCTTGCGCGGCCATAATCAGCCAGGCGGCGGATTTATTGCAGGGCTCGTCACTTCTGTCGCCTTGTTGATGCAATACATGGCACGGGGCTATGAGTGGACCAGCAATCGACTGCCTATTTCATACCCGGTCGTGGCTGCTCTAGGGCTCGTTATTGCGGTACTCACTGGCCTGGGCAGTTGGCTGTTTGGCTATCCCTTCCTTACTTCATCCTTTGGCTATTTCGACATTCCATTAATCGGCAAAACGGAGCTAGCCACAGCGCTGCTGTTCGATATCGGTGTGTATCTCACGGTTGTGGGCGCAACGCTGATGATTCTTGTCAACCTTGGCAGTGTCACCACGATCCATCGTCCCACACTGAAATCGTCACTTCAGTCCGCGCCACGAGAGGGTAATAAATAATGGAGCTGCTCTTTTCTCTGGTGACTGGCGTGCTAAGCGCCAGTGGCATCTACCTGCTACTGCGTGGTCGCACCTTCGCCATTATCGTGGGACTAGCGCTGCTCTCATATGCGGTCAACCTGTTCCTATTCTCAATGGGGGGGCTGCACACCCACGCAGCCGCTGTGATTGGTGAATCAGAGTCACCTGCCGACCCTTTACCCCAAGCGTTGGTATTGACCGCCATCGTGATTGGTTTTGCAATGACCGCCTTCATTGTGATCTTGGCGATCCGCGCCCGTGCGGAGCTCGGTAATGATCATGTCGATGGAAAACAGGGCGAAGAGGGAGAAACACGCTGATGGGACAGCACCTGATCGTTTTACCCATTCTGCTACCGATGTTAACGGCCCTCGGTCTTCTGCTTTCAGGGCAGGTACCCACAACGTGGCAGCGCCGTGCAAGCATTACCTCCTGCGTGCTGTTAGTGCTACTGGCTGTCGCCCTACTGGTGAAAGCAAACAGCGGAACGTACTCTTTTTATGCCCTGGGTAATTGGCAAGCACCTTTCGGCATTGTGCTCGTTCTGGACCGCTTATCAGCCATTATGGTGGCACTTAGCGCTGTGCTGGCGCTGGGCTGCGTTACCTTCGCCGCAGCAGGCGACGACAGCCGTGGCAGTAACTTCCACGCTATTTTTCAGCTACAGCTGGTTGGCCTTAACGGCGCTTTTCTTACCGGCGATATGTTCAACCTCTTCGTCTTTTTCGAGATTTTACTGCTCGCCTCTTATGCGCTGCTAATGCATGGCGGTGGCAAAGCACGCATTGGCGCTGGCGTTCACTACGTAGTGCTCAATTTAGTCGGCTCGGCTCTGTTCCTGATTGCTTTAGGCGTTCTCTATGGCGCGACAGGAACGCTGAACATGGCGGATATGGGGCGGCGAATCGCTATGCTGGACGCCGATAGCTCAGCCTTGGTCAGCGCTGGGGCACTGCTATTAATTGTCGTTTTCTCCTTAAAAGCCGCTATTTTGCCGCTCTATTTCTGGCTGCCCGCCACCTATGCTGCGGCTCCCGCTCCCATTGCCGCCCTTTTCGCGATCATGACGAAAGTCGGGCTGTATGCGATATTAAGAGTTAAAACGCTCGTATTTGCCGATAGCCAAGCACTTGTATTTATTGAAGCATGGCTTTGGTGGGGTGGCTTAGCCACCTTGCTACTGGCAGGCATTGGGGTACTTGCAGCAAGGGATATGCGTACCATGGTGGCTTATTTGGTGCTTGTTTCCGTTGGCACGCTGATGTGTGCCGCTGGCATGGGGAACACAGCCAGCACCACGGCATTGCTCTACTATCTCATCCATACCACCTTAATTGCGGGTGCTATGTTCTTACTGGCAGAGCTTATCGGCGTTCAGCGCGGACAAGCAGGGACACGCTTGGTACGTGCACGTAGGCTGCGCCAGCCTGCCCTACTTGGCGGTATGTTTATGATTGCCGCCGTCGCGGTCGCTGGCCTGCCTCCCCTAGCTGGAGCGCTAGGTAAACTGCTGTTAATGCAAGCAGCAGAAGGTGCTGAACGGATATGGCTTTGGCCAATACTGCTACTGGTTGGGTTAGCAGGTTTAATCGCCCTATCCCGTGCGGGCTCTGTGTTCTTCTGGGCAAGCCACAAAGGTGAGCCGAACGGCCCCCTAACGAGCAAACTGCAGCTGTCTGGCGTGATCTGGTTGCTTGCCAGCGCACCACTGCTTGTCATATTAGCAGGCCCTGTGAGCAGCTACGCTGAAGCTACCGCCGTCCAACTAAACAGCCCTCATTTAGTGAGCGAAGCGTTAGGGCTCGGTGCGACCATACCGCTTACCCAGGGAGATCAGCCATGACACGTCTTGAACGTCTATTTCCCGCACCCACCCTTGGACTTGTACTTTTTATTACCTGGCTTTTAATGGTCAGAAGCCTCTCGCCAGGACAAGTGTTGCTGGGTGCATTTCTAGCAATTATCATTCCGCTACTCACAAGACGCTTTTGGCTGCCCTTCCCAAGAGTTAAGCACCCTATAAAGCTAGCGATGTTCGTCATCCGTGT